>VFKJ01000982.1 GCA_009885595.1 Myxococcales bacterium
CGTGGCAGACCTCAGCCCTGGCACCCGCACGGATCCGTTGCTGGCCGACACCGACAGCGGCGGCCTGCCTGACGGCGCGGAAGACGCGAACCACAACGGGCGCGTGGACAGCGGGGAGACCAACCCGCTCGCCGCGTCCGACGACATCCCGCGCGCCCCCGACGCCGACAACGATGGAGTGCCCGACGCCACGGACAACTGTCCCCAGGTGGCCAACGCCACCCAGGCCGACGCCGACAAGGACGGCGTGGGCGACGCTTGCGAGGCGGGCGGGTGTGGCTGCGCTGCCGCCGACCCGGGCGGACTGCTTCCGCTGGTCCTGGCGCTCTGGGGCGCCTGGGCTGTGCGGCGACGCCGAAGCTGAACAGCCGCCTCCGGAGAGCACGCCACCGCCGTGAGGCAGCGTGGGGGCCGCCGCCCAGAGGTCGTTGACCGCGATCGGCTGCAGCGCAGTTCTGCCACGCAGGAGGCCGTGGCCTTGATCCTGCATGACCTCCTTGGCAGCTCTCACGCGAGGAGGACTCGATGCGTGGCCATGCGCCGCCGCTGACGCACTCAGATCGTCCTGCCCCCCGAGGAGCGCACCACCGGCCATGGTACCGGCTGAAGAAGGTGTGGTTGCCGCCGCTCATCCTGGTGACCCTCTTCCTGGTCGTCTTCTATGGGCTCGACCCGGTGGTGGAATGGCAGACGCGCGAGCGGTTCAAGCTGCTCGAGCCTGCCTACAAGGTGACGTTCGACGACGCCTCGCTCCAGCCCACGCGCTTCAACTACGCGGTGACGGGCGTGAAGGTGACGCAGCCTGGCGGCGAGGCGCACCCGTACTTCATGGTCGATCGCATGGAGCTGGGCGTCTACGGGAAGGAGCTGCTCAACTTCCACATCGTCGCGTACATGGAGTTGGAGAAGCCGCGCCTCAACTTCATTGCCGCGGAGAAGAAGGAACAGCAGCAGCTCGAGCCGAAGGTGCCCGACCTGTCGGAGAAGCTGCTTCAGATGGTTCCCCTCATGGTCGATCGAATTCAGCTTCGCCAGGGGGCGGTGCTCTTCACCGACAAGACCAGGCCCGACTTCCCGAAGATCTGGCTCCATCACGTCGACGGCACGGTGGAGAACCTCGCCACTCGCGCGGCCCTGGCTCGAGGCGAGCCGACCTCGATTGCGCTCTCCGGCACGCTCCAGGAATCAGGCGAGCTCTCGGTCTTCCTCACCGCCGACCCCCTCGCCAAGGGGCTGTTCTTCGCGGGCCGGGCCAACCTCGCCAACTTCCAACTCAAGGAACTGAGCAACATCATGGCCTCCGAGAGCGGGCTGAGCGTCTCCGAAGGCACGCTCGATCTCTTCGCCGAGTTCGACTGCCGCGCCGGAAAGCTCGAGGGGGGAATCAAGCCGGTGCTCAAGAACGTGAAGGTGGTTCAAGGAAAGCCAGGCATCGGGAACGCGGTCAAAGCCTGGCTGGCGGACACCGCGGTGAAGGTGTTCAGCGACCGGGTGGGGGATCGGAAGGCAGTGGCCACCGTCATTCCGCTGCGGGGCGACATCACCAAGCCTGAGCTGCAGCTCTGGCCAGCCGTCATCGGCGTGCTCCGCAACGCCTTCGTGATCGGCGTCTCCGAAGGCTACGCGCGGCTGCCCCCGCTGGAGGCGACCGAGAAGGAAGGGCCGGTGAAGCAGTTGATCGAGGGCCTCGACAAGAGGGACGCCCCCAAGGCCCAACCGAAGAAGGGTGAAGAGCCATGAAGACCAAGGTCATCCTGGCAGCAGCGGTGGCGTTGATCGGTGCGGGTTGCGTTCACTCCGAGAAGACCGACCTCGGCGCCGACCAGCCCAAGGCCGCCCCGGAAGAGCAGCAGCAGGGGCAGGCCGCGCAGGAAGCGAAGGCCGAAAATGCGGTGAAGCCGAAGGGCGAGCAGTCCGCGCGCCCAGCAGACACCCGCCCGCCGGCGGAGGAAGGACGCCCCGAGCTCTCCTCGTCGGCCTCGGGGCTGCTCACGCCGGACGGCCCACGGCTCATTCAAGAGGCGCTGGCTGACAGGGGCTACCTCTCGAAGGACCACCGCACGGGCGAGCTCGACAACGAGACGGCGGCGGCGCTGCGGAAGTTCCAGGCGGATGAAGAGGTCGCTCGCACCGGCTACCCCGATCGCGAGACGGTGAGGAAGCTGGGCCTCTCGGTGGCCAAGGTCTTCAAGGCCACGGACAACTCCAGATCAAACCCCGACCTGCGCCGGTAAAGCGCACCTCCAGCAGCATTCGAAGCGGTCAGAGCTTCGCGAGCGCGGCTTCGGCCTGCGCGGCCCAGTCAGCGCCATCGGGATCTTTGCGCGCGCGCCCCAGCTCAGCGGCTTTCCGATACGCCGCCTTCGCGCCTTCGGCCTCACCGGTGGCCTCGAGGCACTCGCCCAGCACCAGGTGGTTGAGGGGATGATCGGGCCCGTGCGCCACCGCCTGCTGCGCGGCTGCCAGCGCGTCGTCTGAATTCCCCGGTCCCGCGGGCCACGAGGGCGCGCGCACCAGCAAGAGCGCCAGCACCCGAGAAGGTCCGCCTTCATCGAGCGAGGGTTCCTGCGCGGCGGTCTTCTTCAGCAGGTCGATGACGCGCGAGAGCCCGGTGAGCGCGGTGAGCTTGTGTTCTCGAATGCGCAGCCCCATCGCGACGGCCTGAAAGTAATCGCAGGTGGCCGAGTCGGGCTTTCGCTGCTGGCACCGCTCTCCCGCGGCCGTGGCCTCGTCAGCGAGCGCTTTTCGATCTGCCTGCGCGCCGTGCTCGAGCAACCAGCCGACCGTGCGCACCACCCCCACGTCGCCCTCGATCCCCGAGGCATCGGCGGCCGCGGCAGACTGAAACAGGCTCAGCGCCTTGCGCACCGCCCCCACGTCAGGCCGCTGGGCCCACGCCGCTTCCGCGTCGCGCAGCCCCGCCTCTACCGAGCTGATCTCCTCGAGCTGCCGCGGGGGCACCGCCTTCGGGCACGCCGTCAGCCCCATCAACAGGAGGAGCGCGAATCGCTTCACTTTCCGTACGCCTTCTTCGCCGCCCCCAACGCCGCCTCATCGAGCGGGGCGAAGCCCGTCAGCCGCACGCCCTCGAGCGCCGTCTTCCCCTTCTCCACCGAGGGCAGCTTCAGGAACGCGCCCGACGCCGCCTTCCACGCTGCCGCGCTCAGCTTGGTGCCCACCGTCGACACCACCGCCACCGGCACCTTCGGGCCCGTGAACACCACCTCCAGCTCGGCACCGAACGGTAACGTCGGCAGCGCCTCGAGCTGCTCCGCGTCGAGCACCACCGCCAGCTTCTCCGTCCCCGCAGACGCCTTGCGCAAAGCCGAGAGCACCTGGCCTCCGCTCGTCACCTTCACGGTGGCCGGGAGCGGACCAAAGCCCTCCAGCGCGACTTTGGTGACGAAGTCCGGGGCATAGCCCGCGGTGGAGAACACCGAGTAGCCCTCGAGATCCGCCACCTTCTTCACCGCGCCCTTCTTCGCCACCAGCGCCCAGCGCTGCGTCGCCTCCAGCCCCTGCTGCACCACGGCGAGGCGCGCCTCCAGGCTCAGCTTCTTCTCGTGCGAGAGGAAGAACGGCAACGGCACCAGCGCCAGCACCACCTCGGGCTCGGCCAGGCGCGCCAACCCCACTTTCTCCTGCGGGAAGTACGCCGCGCTCAGCGAAGCCTTCGGCCAGCCCGCCAGCTCAGCGAGGGCGAGCGAGAGGTCGTCCATGCGCGACTGCGCTTCTTGCGTGGTGCCGGGGTACCCAGGCGCACAAAAGACGAGGGCGCGCTTCGTGCTCGGAGCAGCTGAGGGCGCCGCGGCGCTGACCGTGAGCGCAGCCAGGGTGAACAGGAGAGAAGGGAGCCGGGGTCGCATGCAGCATGTGTAAGCGGCGCGATGCCGCTTGTCGTGATGGGTATAAGGCCGCGGGAACCATGGACGATCGCACTCGGTTGGAAAAACTATTCGCGGCAATCATCGCGCGCCGGGGCCTGGTCGTGGCGTTCTGGCTCCTGCTGCTGCCGGTGGGTGCATGGTTGGCACTCCAGATTCCCAGTGAGGGCTCCATCGATCGGCTGGTGGTGGAGGCCGACCCCGACGTCGTGCTCACCCGCTCCTTCCAGAAGGTCTTCCCCGAGGGCAAGCAGGTGGTGCTGATGTTCGAGCCCGCGGGCGACCCCTTCGCGCCCGAGGCGGTCTCCGAGCTGGGGGCCCTGGAAGCCGCGGTGACGAAGCTGAAGGACGTGGTGCCGTTCTCCGCGCTCACGCTCTTCAAGCGCAGCGGCGCCCCGCTCGACGCGGCGAAGTACCGCGAGTTCGCCCTGGGCACTCCGCTGCTGCGCAAGCAGGGGCTGGTGGGCGATCACCACCTCTCGCTGGCGGTCACCTTCACCGCGAAGAACGCGAAGGAGCGCGACGAAACCCTCGACCAGCTCGATCTCGTGCTCGCGCAGGTGCCCCACCCGGTGCTCGGCGTCGCCCGCCGGGTGGGCCAGCCCTACGTGGAGCAGTGGATCGAAGCGGAGACGGCGAGCGCCACCGTGCGCTACTTCCCCCTCTTCGGCGCCTTCGTGGTGGTGCTGGTGCTCGCGCTCTACCGTTCCCTGCGCGCGCTGGGCGCGATCCTCATCACCCTGGGGGTGACCGTCGCGCTGGCGTTCGGCCTCGGGCACCTGTTCGGCTTCTCCCTCACCCTCGTCTCTGAGCTGGTGCCGTTGGTGGTGCTGGTCACCGCCACCAGCACGCTCGTCTACCTGCACTCCCGCTACATCCAGCAGCCCCTCGACGTGCCGCTCGAGCGGCACCACGTGTTCTCGCTGGCCAACAAGGCGCTGCCGGTGACCGCGTCCATCGTCGCCGCGCTGCTGGGCTTCGCCGCGCTGGCGGTGTCCCAGATTCGGCCCATTCGCGAGCTGGGGGTGTGGACCGCCGCGGGCCTGGCGCTCTCGTGGCTCACCGCCTTCACCCTCTTCCCCGCGCTGCAGCGGATCTTCAAGGCGCCCACCCGCCAGGGACAGCTGGCCGCCGGTGGGCTCTACGCGCGCCTGGCCGACGCCCTGCCCCAGTTCACCTATCGCTTCCGGTGGCTGCTGTTGAGCTGCGCGACGGTGGTGGCGGCCGCCGGCGCGGTGGCGCTCTTCGGGCTGCCGGGCGTGCTCAGCCCGATGCGGCTGGAGATCGACGCGGTCGAGTACATCGATCCCGAGCTCCCGCTGCGCAAGGACATGATGGCCTACGAGAAGGCCATCGCCGGGCTCGCCGCGGTGCGCGTGTGGGTGAAGGCGCCCGAGGGCGCGATGGTCGAGCCGCAGACGCTGCAGGCGCTCGATCGGTTCACCGCCGCCGTGGAGCAGGACCCCAGCGTCACCTCCGTCATCGGGCCCACCACGCTCTTGCGCCTGCGCCGCTACATCGCGGGCCAGGGCGACACCCTGCCCGCCGATCCAGAGGCCTTCGCGGAGGCGACCGCGGATCTCGAGCAGCTGCTGCTCACCGAGCAGGAGCTGCGCGGCTTCATCGACTTGAAGACCCTGGGCGAGGCGCAGCTGATGGTGGTCACGAGGCGCGGTGACGCGGTGTCCTACGAGGCGCTGAGAGGCCGCATCGAGGCGCTGTGGAAGGCGGAGCAGGCGCGATCCCCCGTGCTGGCCAACGCCAGCGCCACGGTCACGGGCGAGGCGATCATGCAGTCGAAGATCGGCGCGCACCTGGTGCCCACGCTCACCGAGAGCTTCGGCCTCACCGCCGCCCTCATCTTCCTCACCTTCCTGGTGGTGTTCCGCAGCGGCGCGGCGCGGGTGATGGCGATGGTGCCCTCGGTGTTCGCGATCCTCGCCACCTTCCTGGTGATGCGCCTGACGGGAATTCCCCTCAACGTCGCCACCATTCTCATCGCCACCACCGTGCTCGGCACCACCGAGAACGATCAAGTGCACTTCTTCCACCACTACCAGGAAGCGAAGAAGGACGGCGCCAGCGCCGAGAAGGCGATGCTGCACACCCTGCACGTGTCCGGTCACGCCATCATCTACGCGACGCTGATCAACGCGAGCGGCTTCCTCGCCCTGGCCTTCTCCAACCTGCCGCCCATGCGCCAGTTTGGCGTGGTCACCAGCATCGCCTTCGCCTTCTCGATGCTGGCCGACTTCACCGCCCTCCCCGCGGCGCTCTGGGTGGTGATGCGCGCGAAGCCCGATCCCCGCTGACCTGCCTCGACGGCCAGCTGGCACAGCCAATGCTCACTCCCAAAGGCAGGAGGCTTTCATGGCCACGAAGAGTACCGAGACCGAGGAGCTGTTGGGGCTGGAGCGGAAGTACTGGGACGCGCTCAAGAACCGGGACGCGGCGACCGCAGCCGAGCTCAGTGACGATCCGTGCGTGATCGCGGGCGCGCAGGGGGTGGGCAGCTTCTCCCCCAAGCAACTGGGCGCCATGGTGAACGACGGGCGCTTCGAGCTGCGCAACTACCGCATCATGGAGAAGGACGCCGCGGTGCAGATGATCGGCACCGATGTCGCGGTGCTCGCGTACCGGGTGCACGAAGACCTCGTCGTCGACGGCAAGCCGGTGCAGCTCGACGCCGCCGATTCCAGCACCTGGATCAAGCGGGAAGGCAAGTGGCGCTGCGCGCTGCACAACGAGACGATCCTCGGGGATCCGTTCGGGCGCGATCGCAACTTGAAGCCCCAACCCCAGGAATAGAAGGCGGCGAGCTCTCTTCCGGCGCGAGCTGGGCCGCGAGCGTCACCTGCTTGAAGAGCGGGGGCACAGGGCGGCGAGCGAGTAGCGTTTCGCGCCGATGCCTTCCCGTCTCCTCGACGCAGAGCTGCTCTCGGGTGAGGCGCTCTATCGCCGGGTGGTGCTGGAGAAGATGACCCAGGCGCGCGAGTCGGTGCTGATCGCCACCGCCAACGTGAAGGCGATGCTGGTGGAGCTGAAGGCCGGCCAGTTCAGGCCGATCGCCGATCTCTTCGCGCAGCTCAGCAAGCGGGGCGTGGCGGTGCGGCTGCTGCACGCGGAGTTGCCCAGCCGCCCCTTCCGCGAAGCGTTCGACAAGCACGAGCGGCTCACCAGCGGGGGCATGGGCCTCAAGATCTGCCCGCGGGTGCACTTCAAGGCGGTGTTGATCGACGGCGCCTGGCTGTACCTGGGCAGCGCCAACCTCACCGGCGCGGGGCTGGGCGCCAAGCACCCCAACGGCCGCAACTTCGAGCTGGGCCTGGTCACCGAAGACTTCGACACCATCGATCGGGTGTCGGCGCTCTTCGACGCGGTGTGGAGCGGCGCCGAGTGTCGCGCCTGCCGGCTGCACGACCTCTGCCCCGATCCGATCGGGCCTGGGCCCGCGAAGAGGCGCGCGCGTTCCTCGAAGTCGGGGATCGTGCTCGGCAAGAGCAAGCGCTTCGCGCGCTGAGTGGTTAACCTGCCGGCCTCGATGCTCACCGCGAAGGTCGTCGTCGCCGTCCTGCTCTCTCAATACGTGCGCACGCGCGTGGACAAGGACGA
>VFKJ01000965.1 GCA_009885595.1 Myxococcales bacterium
ACTTTCCTTGATCTGCTGCGCGGTGTTGCTGCTCGCCGCCCCCGTGGAAGCGCGTGACTGGTTCGTCCGCGAGGGTGCCAGCGGCGGTGATGGAACGCTGGGCAAGCCCTTCGGCGACCCCTGGCAGGCGCTCGACACCTGCGAGGCGAACGACGCCATTCACCTCACTGGCGGCAAGTACTTCGGCCGGAACAACGTCGGCACCTGGGAGATCAAGTTCGACGGCGTGCAGCTGATCGGCGGCTACGACAAGGACTTCAAGTCGCGCGACCCCTGGAAGAACCCCACCCAGCTCCTCTGGGACAAGACCTCGAAGAACTGGCCCAAGGAAGATCGCCTGCAGTCGAACGCGAAGCACTGCGTGATCGACGGCCTCACCATCGACATGCGCGATCAGATCAAGTGGGGCGATCCTGATCAGAACGGCCGCATGGAGGCGAACATCCGCTACACCGCGATGCGCTTCACCCAGCCGGTGACGGTGCGCAACTCGGTGATCGTCAACCCCGACGAGGTCGGCATCACCTGCGTGCAGGGCTCGACCATCGAGAACAACCTGCTGGTCAACGTGCTGCTCTGGGGCGTGGTGGTGAACTTCAGCAGCGGCGCGCCCAACAACCCGGCGATCGTCCGCAACAACACCATCGCCTTCGCGCAAGACGAGAAGAAGCCGGGCGCGGGCGGGTACCGGGGCGCGGCGGTCGCGGTGAAGGGCACGGCCAACGTCACCAACAACATCCTGGTGAACAGCGACAACAGCGCGATCTATTCGACCATCGAGCCCAACAAGATCTGGATCACCAAGAACGTGTTCCACATGAACCTGTTCGCCAACGTCAGCGCCGGGACCGCGGGGAACGAGACGTCGATCGGGGACTCCGACCTGGACTCGCTCGAGGAGCTCGGCCTCAAGGCCTTCGACGGCAACGAGGTGAAGAACCCGGAGCTGCCCTTCGACCCGAAGTGGATGGACAAGTTCTCCAAGCGCACCGCGGCGCAGCCCGGGAAGCTGACGATGGACGACTGGAACAAGGCCCGCCAGGCGCTCGGCCTGCCGATGATCGCCAAGGGCGGGGCGGGGGCCAGCGGCGTCACCCCCGCGTACGATCTCGACCAGGCGCTCAAGCTGATGCAGCCCAAGGCCAACCTGAAGCAGGGCGCGCGCGCGACGAAGCTCGAGGTGAAGTTCAGCGGCGCCGGCGATTCAGGCCCTCAGAAGAGCTACGCGAAGAGCGACCCGGCGAGCTGGGTGCGCAACCCCGCCGCCGTCGACGGGAAGCCCCTGGAGATCGTCATCGCCATCGGCTCGGTGGCCAACATCAGCGGCATCCCCAGCCAGTTCAAGAAGGACGAGCACGCCGGCTCGGTCTTCTTCATCAAGGACGGCGATCACGATCGGCTCACCGCCTTCTACAAGAAGGGCTCGGCGGCGCAGCGCTTCGTGGAAGACAACACCGGCTGGTACGACGGGCGGGGCGCGCCGGCGAAGGTCTTCGTGGCCCGCGGGGTGGCGTACGCGACCACCAGCAATCCCAAGGCGGCCTTCTACGTGGAGAGCATCGAGCTCCTCGAGGCGCCGAGCGCGACGGCGGAGCGGCAGGGCGGCCGGGACTGGTTCGTGCGAGCGGGCGCCAGCGGCGGCGACGGCAGCAAGGAGAAGCCCTTCAAGGATCCGTGGCAGGCGCTGGAGAAGGTGGAGGCGGGTGACTCGGTGCACGTCGCCGAGGGCGAGTACTTCGGCAAGCTGAAGGCGGGCCGCTGGAAGATCGACACCACCAACATCGCCCTGGTGGGCGGGTACGACAAGAACTTCACCGAGCGCAACCCCTGGAAGCACCCGACGCGGCTGTACTCGCCCGCAGACTTCAAGGGGAACCGGGGCGGCTACACCATCGAGGGCGTCGATGATCACACCGGCGCCATCGTCGACGGGTTCATCTTCGACAAGAAGACGAACAACAAGTACCAGCCCGACGGCGACCTCATGTACTCGGAGTCGGACAAGACCGACCACCTCTGGTTCGCCAAGCCCGGCTGCGTCATCCGCAACAACGTGTTCCTCAACGGGGCGGAGGGCGCCCTGCGGGTGAGCGGTGGTCAGCTCATCGAGAACAACATCTTCATCAACCACGTGTACCGCACGGTGCGCGCCGAGCGTTCCTTCGGCGGCACCTTCGTGTTCCGCAACAACACGGTGCTCTTCTCGTGGGATCCCATCCGCTTCGGACAGGGGCACGGCTCCAACGGTCACCTGCTCGATCTGCAGGGCCAGCTCGTCGCCCAGGTCGACAACAACATCTTCGAGTTCGCGGACAACGACGCCATTCGCCTGGCGGCCGAGGCGAAGGACGTCGAGCTCACCAACAACAGCTTCTCGAAGAACCTGTGGTCGAACGTGCAGCGGCCCAGCGACTGGACCTCGGTCGACGACAAGGACTTCGCGCAGCTCGCGGATCTCAAGTTCAAGAAGGCGTCGGGCAACCAGCTGGCGATGTCGGGCGTGCCGCTCGATCGAGCGTGGTTCGACGTGTACCTGAGCCGGGTGGCGCCGGTGCCGGGCAAGGTGCAGATGGACGACTGGAACCAGCTGCGCGAGCTGATGGGCCAGCCGGTGATCGCCACCGGCAGCAAGGCGGGCTCTGGCTTCGCGCCGGCGTACGACTGGGCGAAGGCGGTGCAGCTGTTCCCGAAGAACGCCAAGGCGACCGCCGGGGCGCGAGAGAAGACCTTCCCCGCGAAGTTCACCGGCTCGGCGCCGAAGGCCGAGGCGAGCTACGACTACTCGGACAGCTCGTGGGACGTCGCCAAGGGCAAGGACACCTGGGAGAAGCTCGAGGGCCAGCGCGTCTCGCTCAAGCTCGTCATCCAGCGCACGGACAACCAGTACAACCTCGCGGGCGTCAGCAAGGACGACTACCTCTGCTTCATGGCCACCGGGCCCGAAGGCAGCAACAGCGAAGGCCTGCCGCTGCGGCTCTACGTGAAGAAGGGCACCAGGCCCGAGCGGGTGGTGCGGCAGGCGAAGAGCTACAGCTCCGGGGCGGTCGAGGAGACGTACGTCATCAAGGGCGTCGTGCGGACCAACCGGCAGATGGTGGCCGAGGTGGTCGAGCGGGCCGACTAAGGGCGGAACCCGGGCGGTCGATCAGCTACAACGCGTCCAACTCTTCCCGAGGGGGATGCCGTGATCTTCCGCCGCCTGCTGCCGCTGTCGCTCGCCGTCGTCGTGGGCTGTACCTGTGGGGACAAGGGCCAGACGCCCACCGACCCCATGAATCCGCTCAACGCGGATGGCACCCGTAAGCTCGATCCTCTCCCCAAGGCGCCTTCGCTCGACGTGCCGCAGGAAGCGCTGCCGGGCTCAGGCCAGGATCTCGCGGTCGTCGCCGCGCGTCCCCAGGGTGAGCAGCAGGGCGAGGTGCGGCCCACCGTCACCTTCTCCCGCCCGGTGCAGGGCCTGGAGCAGGTCGAAGACACCCGCGCGAAAGACGCCGGGAAGCCCTTCGCGAAGATCGATCCTCCGCTGGAAGGCGAGTGGCGCTGGCTGGGCAGCGCGTCGGCGGAGTTCGTGCCGAAGGGCCTGGTGCCGTACTCGACCAGCTTCACCGTGACGATCTTCGCGGGCCTCGCCGCGCTCGACGGCGCGAAGCTCGCCGCCGACTATACCTTCACCTTCACCACCCCCCGGCTCGAGCTGCAGGACGTCTCGCCCGCGCGGGGCGCGCGCTGGCTCAAGCCCGACAGCACGGTGACGCTGCTGTTCAACCAGCCGGTCGTCGCCGCGGAGCTGGAGAAGGCGCTCAAGTTCACCACCGGCACGGGCGCGGTCATTACGCTCAAGGTCGAGAAGGAGATCTCGATCGAAGACGAGCGCAAGGCCCAGGCGGCTGCCGCCGGAAATCGGGGCCGCTCCTACGACGAGCTCGGTGACGAGCGCCGCGGTTATCGCAACCGCCAGACCCGCTACGTCTTGAAGCCGCAGACCACCCTGCCGCTCGATCAG
>VFKJ01001050.1 GCA_009885595.1 Myxococcales bacterium
CGCGCCCGGAGATCCGGTGCGCCAGTCCCAGCTCAGCCGGCAGCTGAAGGACCTCGAGACCGCCCTGGGACAACAGCTGTTGCTTCGCACCGGGCGGGGAATGGAGCTGACGCCCGCGGGGGTGGCGCTGGCGAAGGTGGTGCGAGAGCTGGGGCAGGGCCTCGCCGACGTCTCCGCTGCCGAGCGCGGCCCGGTGAAGGTGTCGCTGGGCGCGGGCGACAGCGTGCTGCAGTGGTTGGTGTTGCCGAGGCTGGGGGAGCTGCGGTCGGCGCTCGCCGGAGTGGAGCTGGAGCTCGGGGCGCTGGGCTCGGACGGGGTGGCGAGCGCGCTGCTCGAGCACCGCCTCGACCTGGGGCTGCTGCGCTCGAGCGAGGAGGCGGGCGCGTTGAGCGTGCTCCGCCTCGGGCGGATTTCCTATGCCGTGTTCAGCTCGTCGGCTCAGGGGAAGCTGCCGCTCGCAGTGCCCACCACCGAGCGGGCGCTGGCGTCGGCGGTGGCCGAGCTCGGCCCGGCGGCGCTGCAGTGCGAGACCTTTCCGCAGGTCGCCCAGGCGGTGCGCAGCGGGTGCTTCTCGGGCGTGCTGCCCACGTTCGCGCGCGAGCTGCTGCCCGCCTCGGAGTTCCGGATGACGTCCATGTCTGCGCTCGACCGGGTGGCGACTTCGCTGACCCTCGCCTGGCGCCCGCGCACCCTGCAGCTGCGCCCTCAGGTGAAGGTGTTGCACGCGGCGCTCAAGACACAGCTGCGCAAGGCGCTCGCCTGATCTCCCTCTCCCCTGCGGGGGAGAGGGTCGGGGAGAGGGCTTGCACCTTGTGCTCACGGAGGCCGGCCCGCAAGCTGCGTGCCCGATGACGCCCCGTGCCGTGGTGACTCTCGCGCTGCTGGCGAACGTGGCCTTCGGCGCGCGAGTGGAGCCCGCCACCCCGGAGCTCGCGGTGAAGAACCGCTGGATGGTGTTGCTGCGCGGCGAGGTGAGCCCCGACCAGGTCGCGCCGCTCGCCGCCGACCTCGCGCGCGGCAACGGCAAGGTCCTGGCGGTGTGGACGCACGCGCTCCGCGGCTTCCTCCTCGAGCTGCCCGACGAACGCGCGGCGCTCCTGGCAGACAGCCCGTGGGTGGAGCGCGTCACCCAGGACCACCGCATCCTCCAGCCGTTCTCCACCCCCATCGATGACTGCTCGGCAGGAACGGCGCTCGCGGGCGCGGTCCCCTCGCTGCCCGAGCCCATCAACTGCGCGGACCCCGATCCGCAGAACCTCAGCGCCACCTGCCTCGACAACTGGGGCCTCGATCGCCTCGACGGCACCAGCGCCGTGCGCGACGGCGTCTACAACCCCCCGCGCACCGGGCTGGGCGTGCACCTCTTCATCATCGACACCGGCCTCTACGCCCAGCACCAGGACTTCGCCGGCCGGGTGGGGCAGGGCTTCGACGCCACCAGCACCGGCAGCACCGACGACTGCGGCGCGTGGTCCCATGGCTCGCACGTCGCCGGCATCGCTGCGGGCACCCGGTTCGGCGTGGCGAAGGGCGCGACCCTGCACCCGGTGCGGGTGGCGACGTGTCCGCTGGATCTCCAGGTCTCGTACATGGTGGCGGCCTTCGATTGGATCGCCATGGCGCACGGCAGCACCGTTCCCGGCCCCGCGGTCGCGTCGATGAGCATCAACAGCACCGCCCCCGACTTCAGCGATCCCACCTCGGTGCTCAACACCGCCATCACCGGCACCATCAACGCGGGCGTGCAGGTGATCGAGTCGGCAGGCAACAACCTCGGCGACGCGTGCACGCACATCTCTCGCGCACCGGGCGTGTTGATCGTCGGGGGCAGTGACGAGTTCGACACCCCCTGGGAGCGCAACTCGGGCGATCCGAACTACGCGGGCTGGTGCACGGGCGGAGGCGACTGCGGCTCGAACACCGGCGCGTGCGTGTCGCTCTTCGCGCCCTCCGCGCACATCGTCTCGGCCTGGTACGGCACCACGGTCGACCCGAGGAACATGTGCCGGCTCAGCGGCACCTCGATGGCCGCGCCCCACGCCGCCGGAGCCGCCGCGCTCTACCTGCAGTCGCACCCGACCGCGACGCCGGCGCAGCTTCGCCAGGGGCTGGTCGACCAGGCGCGCGCGGTGCTCACGGCGCTCCCGGCCGGCAGTCCCAACAAGCTGCTGAGCGTGCTCGACGTTCCGGTCGGGTCGCCGGGCGCGGCGGTGAGTCGACAGGACCTCGACTTCGGCGTGCTCGCGGTGGGCAGCGCTTCACCGGCGTCCACGGTGACGGTGAGCAGCACCGGCACGTTGCCCTTGCACGTCAGCACCCGCCTCACCGGCACCGAGGCGGGCGACTTCACGGTGAATGGGTGCGCCCAGGCGATCGCGCCGACGGCGAGCTGCGTGCTGCAGGTCACCTTCACGCCGGGCTTCGCGGGGGCGCGCGCGGCTTCGCTGCTGCTGACGACGGATGATCCGGCGCAGCCGAGCATCACCATCACGCTGCACGGGAGCGGGCTCGATCCTCGCCTCACGGTGGTGCTCGCGGGCGATGGCGTCGGCACCGTCCAGAGCGCGCCCACCGGCATCTCCTGCGGTGCGAGCTGCGCGGGCAGCTTCGCCTGGGGCACGGCGGTCACCCTCGCGGCCTCGCCTTCACCGGGCTCGGTGTTCTCCGGGTGGAGTGGCGGGGGCACCTGCACGACCGCGAGCTGCGGCCTCGTGCTGACGGACTCGCTCACGCTGACGGCCAGCTTCGCGCGCGTGGCGATCGATGCGGGGACGCCGGACGCAGGGGCGATCCCCACGGACGGAGGCCGAGGCGTCGTGCACGTCGGTGGCGTCACCGGAGGTTGCGGCTGCGGCGCGGCAGACCTCTCGCTGATGCTGCTCGGTGCGCTGCTGTTGCTCCGGCGGAGTCTGTCTCCCTCTCCCCCGCGGGGGAGAGGGTCGGGGAGAGGGCTTGCCGTCTCTTTCAGCTCAACGATGAAGCGGTGAGC
>VFKJ01001203.1 GCA_009885595.1 Myxococcales bacterium
CGATGCGGCGCCCAGTGAGGAGTACGCCGCGCGGTTCGATGAGGTGGTGCGGGGGAAGAGCGGCGAGGTGTTGCCGGGGTTGTTCGAGCCCTCTCCCTGACCCTCTCCCCCGCGGGGAGAGGGGACTAGGCGTCCTGGGAGGCCTTGCGCTTGCGCGGGGTCGGCGCGGTGGCCTCGGCGATCGCGCGCACGTCGGCGGCGTGACGGCTGTACGCCCCGTACGCGAACGGCGCGGCGACCAGGAACGCCGCCGCTACGAAGCCGATCTGCATCCACGGGAACTCGTACTCGGGCGGCACCTCGGTCTCCCGCCACGCACTGACCCGGGACCGCGCGCGCTCGCGGGCGGCGGTGCGATCTTCGTCGGTGATCTCCTGGTACTCCGACGGCTTGTGTCGGCGCTCGTTGGCGGCGAACGCCGAGGCCCCGAAGACGAGGCTCAACGCGAGGAACAGGCCGGTGATCGGGCGACGCATGTTTGAGCACCTTATCATGCGCGGCTCAGGCCTTCACGAGCTGCACCTGCTCCAGGTGCCTGGGCACCGCCACCGGCCACCCCTTCGCCGCCACCCGCTGCCGCAGGGCCTCGAGGGCGCTGTCTTCGCCGTGCACCAGCAGGGTCTGCTTCGGGGGGGTGGTGAAGCCCTCCATCCACCGAAGCATCTCGTGCCAGTCCGCGTGCGCCGAGAAGCCGCTGATGTTCGCGATCTTCGCGCGCACGTCGACCAGCTCGCCCAGGATCTTCACCTGCTTCTCGCCTCCCAGCAGGCGGCGGCCGCGCGTGCCTTCCGACTGGTAGCCCACGAAGAGCACCGTGTTGCGCTCCTCGGGGAGCCGGTGCTTCAGGTGATGCAGCACCCGCCCACCGGTGGCCATGCCGCTGGCGCTGACGATGATGCCCGGGCCTCGCACCCCGTTGATCGTCTTCGATTCCTTCGCGGCGGTGACGAAGCGGGTGCCCGCGGTGCGCAGCGGCTCGTGCCCCTCGTCGATGATCGAGCGCATCTCGAAGTCGTGCTCGTGCGAGTGCGCCAGGTAGAGCGGGGTGGCGTCGCAGGCCATCGGGGAGTCGACGAAGATCGGCAGCTGGGGAATCCGCTTGGCGCGCTCCAACACCCCCAGGTGGTAGAGGATGTCCTGCGTGCGGCCCACCGCGAAGGCGGGCACCACCAGCATGCCGCCGCGCTTCACGGTGTCGTTCACGATCGTCGCCAGGCTGCCTTCGGGGTCGTGATCGCCGTGCTCGCGATCGCCGTAGGTGCTCTCGGCGACGAGCGTGGTGGCGCGGTCGACCGCCTCGGGGTCCTTCAGGATCGGCGCGTTGTACCGCCCGAGATCGCCGGTGAAGACCACCCGCTGGTTGGTGCCCGCGAGCTCGAAGGTGCAGATGGCGCTGCCCAGGATGTGGCCCGCGCGGGAGAAGCGCACCGTGATGCCCTTGGCCACCGGGCGCGCCTTGTCGTAACCGAACGTCTCGAACAGCCGCAGGGCGGCGTAGGCGTCCTGCTCCTCGTAGAGCGGCAGCGCGGGGCGGTGCTTCGAGTACCCGCGCTTGTTGGCGTAGCGCGCCTCCTCTTCCTGAATGCGCGCGGAGTCGGGCAGCATGATGCCGCAGAGGTCTTTCGTGCCTCCGGTCGAGTACACCGGGCCGCGGTAGCCCTCGCGCACGAAGCGGGGCAGGCCGCCGGTGTGATCGATGTGCGCGTGGGTCAGCACCACGGCGTCGACGATCTTCGGGTCGAAGGGCCACGGCGCCCAGTTGCGCTCGCGCAGCTCCTTACGGCCCTGGAAGAGCCCGCAGTCCACCAACACCCGCGAGCCTTCGTGCTCGAGCAGAAAGCGTGATCCCGTGACCGTCCCCGCTGCGCCGTAGAAGGTGATGGTGGCCATGGGCCAAAGCGTAACTGACATGTCCCACCCGGGGGGCTCCGCGTGTCGAAGCCAGATGAAACCAGCGCTCCTCGTGGTGCTCCTCGCCGCAGCGTCTTCATGCCTCGAGCCGGTGGATGATTCCCCGCAGGCGCTGGGCACCACGGGCGGGAGCACCGGAAGCGGGGGCAGCAGCGGCACGGGTGGCGGAGGAGGCGGTGGCTGCGGCGCGATGCCCCCTGGCCTCGACTGTGTCGATTGCCAGGGCCAGTTCTACAGCCCCACTTGCAGCGAAGGCCGGTGGGCCTGCGCGCCCCGGGGCGACTGCGCCGATGTCTGGACGTCGTGGGTGACCGATGAGGCGCCGTTCACGCGAGGCGAGCAGGTGGACCGGCGGGTCTGCGCCGCCCGCCCTCGGCCCGGTCAGCTCGACCAGGCGCTCGGACCCTTCCCCCGGGCCTCTGCGACGACGGGTGGTGCGCGCCTCGAGGTCCGCAACGAGACGGGCGCGGCGGTCTCGGTGTACCTGGCCAACGGGAACTTCGGCCCGATGGAGCTCACCCTCGGCCAGCCGGCGTTGATCACCCAGCCCTACGGACACTGGTGGTGTGGCCAGGACCCGGGGCTCCACGTCGATCCCTCGGCGTGGACGACGCAGCTCGACGCGGGCGGCTTCATCACCGTGGACCTCGGGGGCGTGGTGGCGCGGCTCGGGTCCTCCGGCTGCTACGAATGGGCGGACCTGCCGGCTGGCTGCTACCGGGTCGAGTTCTGCACGTTCCCTCAGGGGCCGTTTCGGTGGCCGGCCACGGCAGGGGCTTGCGCGAAGACGGTCATCTCGCTCGAGCCCGGAGTCCAGACGAGGAGCACGCTCTCCTTGCGTTGACTAAGCTCGCGGCGGGGCGGGTTCAGTCGAACGAGACGCCGACCACGTGCAGCGGAGGCAGCCCGAAGTCGAAGCGCCACGCGAACTGATAGGTGAGCGAGATGGGCACCAGCCCGCCCAGCGTGGTGCGGAAAGAGAGCGCCGCCCCCGCGCTGCGCGCCATCTGCGCGCCCGTCAGCGCGGCGGCCCCGAAGGCCTCCAGATCGACCTGGCGGAAGAAGATCGACGGGAGAAGGTAGAGCAGCGAGGCGAAGCCGCGATCGATGATGAAGCTGTACCGGTAGCGGCCGTTGAAGAGCGCGAGGTACTGCGCGCGCAGGGCGAAG
>VFKJ01000986.1 GCA_009885595.1 Myxococcales bacterium
GAGGAACAGCTCCGAGCGAGGGTGGGGGTGATGGGTTTACCGAGTGCTCGTGGCGAACGGGCCTCTCCGCGCGGGACTCCTTTCACTCAGTCCACTCAGCTTCGTGAGGGATCCGCTCGGTCCCGGGCCGACTCTCCAGGGCACTATGCGTAAATGTCACTCAGCGGCGTTTTGAGCCGCCCCACTGAAATTCGGCGTCGGTACGAGGGCGAAGCGAGCGCGAATTGCACCACTCTGGAGCGGTCCGCGCGCGCCTTTCTTGCGTAAATGTCACTCGAAGCCCGTTTGAGCGACATTTACGCATAGTGCCCTGGAGCGTCGGACCCGCCGGCCTCACCATCACGAAGCCAAGTGAACCTTCGTGACGGGAGTCTCGCCCAGAGGGGCCACGCCGGGTCGCGCACCTACGTCTGCGACCACCAGCAACCACGTTCCCCGGGGCTTCAGTTGTTGCGAGTTAAAGTAGCCTGTCCCCTTTTCTCCTGGAGTGCCCAGAACGTGCTTCGCCGCTTCGCTCCTCTCGCCCTGATCTTCTTTGCCGGCTGCAACTGCGACGGAACCCCGGGCAGCGACGGCGGCGTGGACGCGGGCGCTGATGCGGGTGACTTCGATGCAGGCAATCCGAGCGGCCGCTGTGAGATCGAGCTGTCTGGCTTCGTGACCGGCGCCGGCGCCGCCCGCGGTCAACGCATCGACTCGCCCACCCAGTTGCTCGCCGGCCCCAACGCGCACGGCAAGGTGGGCGACTTCCTGCTGGAGAACGAAGCGATCCGGGTGGTGATCCAGGCCGAGGGCCGGGCGTTTGGTCCCCTCCCCTACGGCGGCACCATCATCGATGCCGATCTGGCGGGCGCGGGCCCCGGCAACGATCAGTTCGGCGAGCTCGGCCTGCTCTACAACTTCGGCCGCACCCTCAAGCCCGATCAATACGAGCTGCTCTCCGACGGCGCCGACGGCGGCTCGGCGATCGTCGCGATCTCCGGGGTGGACACCGCCAACGACTACCTCTCCATTCGCAACAAGCTCGCCGAGTCGCTGGGCCGGGAGCCCTACGCCGACCCCTACGTGGCGATGCCGCTGCGCATCACCAACTACTTCGTGCTCAACCCCGGCGAGCAGCGCGTGCGCTTCGTCACCGGTTTCTGCAGCACCGACAACCGCGAGACCTCGTCGCTGGCCGTGGGCGATCTCACCGATCCCGGCTACGTGCTCGAGTTCTTCAACCCGCGCGCCTGCACCAACGGCTTTGGCTTCGGCGGGGTGTGCTTCTCGCTCGATCAGATGTCGTGGTTTGGCTACCAGGGCGACGGCGTGGCGTACGGCTATGCGCCGTACCGCGGCGGCAGCGCCCTGGTGCCCGAACAACAGAACGCCACCCTCTCGGTCGCGGGCATCACCGGCACCATCACCGGCGCGAACGGGCTGCTGGGCCTGGGCTCGTGGGTGCAGCCCAGCACCACCGGGCGCGACGGCGAGCTGCGCATTCCCCCGCTCGGCTTCGGCGTGCTCGCGCGCGACTTCTGGGTGGGCGAGGATCTCGGGGCCCTCTCCAACCTGATCGAGCGACAACGCGCGCCGCTGACGGGCACCGTGCTGGGCGACTTCAGCGGCGTGGTGCGCTCAGGCACGACGCCGGTGCCCAACGCGCGGGTGGTCTTCGAGGGGCCCGTCGAGCGCGCGGTGTTCTTCACCGCCGCAGACGGCACCTTCGCGGGCTCGCTGCCGGCCAAGAGCTACCAGGTCTCCGCGTGGCTCGAGGGGCGCGCCCCCACGGCGAAGCAGAGCGTCACCCTTTCCCCTGCGCCTTCCACCCTGAGCTTCAACCTCGAGCCCACGCGCCGCCTCACCGTCAACGTGCGGCAGGCGAACGGCGGGCCGATGCCGGCGAAGGTGACCGTGCTGTGCAGCAACGGCCCCTGCGCGGTGACCCGCAAGGCGCTGGTGCTCTACACGGACGTGACGAAGGACCCGCTGCCCGATCAGATCGCGCACGTGGGC
Source organism: Myxococcales bacterium (assembly GCA_009885595.1). GTDB lineage: Bacteria > Myxococcota > Myxococcia > Myxococcales > Myxococcaceae > Archangium_A. Next base: position 1,999 of record VFKJ01000986.1, read on the forward strand.
TGGGTGGGCCCGAGCGGCACCGCCAGCTTCGAGCTGCCGCCAGGCCAGTACGTGGTGCTGGTGAGCCGGGGGCCGGAGTACTCCGTGCACCCGCCCGCCTACCCCACCATTCCCGGCCAGGCGGTCGATCTGCGCACCGCCGACGCCACGGTGAGCGCGGTGCTGGCGCGCGTGCTCGACACCACGGGGTGGATGAGCGCCGACTTCCACGTGCACGCGGTGAACAGCCCTGACTCCATCGTGGACAACGCGAAGCGCGCGCTCACCTTCGCGGGCGACGGGCTCGACATCATCGTGAGCACCGATCACGACGCGGTCACCGACTTCGGCCCGATCATCGCGCAGACCGGCCTGAGCCCGTTCCTCGCCTCCGTCATCGGAGAAGAGGTGAGCCCGATGGAGTGGGGCCACTACAACCTCTTCCCCCTCGCGCTCGACGCGGCCAACCGCACCAACGGCGGCGCGCTCGACTGGGCCGGCGGCGAAGGGCCCACGCTCTCGGTGGGAGAGATCTTCAGCGAGGGCCGGCGGCTGGGCGCGCGCACCATTCAGGTCAACCACGCGCGGGGCTCGCTGGGCGGCTTCACCGCGCTGCAGCTCGACACCGACACCCTGGCGACGCACATCGACCCGGCGGCGCTGCGCATGGCGGCTCAACCCCTCGCGACGCCCGACGACAGCAAACTCATCAGCAGCAACTTCGACGCGCTCGAGCTGCTCAACCCCGGCGACGATTACCTCGACGGCAGCGCCACCCTGGCCCGGGGAAAGTTCAACGACTGGTTCACCCTGCTCTCCCGCGGGTTGCTGGTGGCGGGCACGGGCGTCTCGGACACGCACTACTCGCTGCTCGCCACCGGCTGGCGCACCTGGGTCGAGGTGGGCGTGGACGCGCCGGGCCAGCTCGACCCCGTGATGTTGAGCACCCGGCTCAACGCGATGCGGGCGATCACCTCGAACGGGCCCTTCGTGACGGCGCGCGCCTACCGCGTCGACGGCACCGGGGCGATCGTCACCACCCCGGTGGGCATCGGCGGCACCGTGCCACCCGACACCCGGCAGCTGGGCGTCACCGTCGAGGTGCAGGTGCCCGACTACCTCGACCTCACCAGGGTCGAGCTCTACCTGCACACCACCGACGACGACGGCGCCTGTCCGCTCGATCCCGCGAGCGCCCGGGCCCGCACCACCCGGGTCGCCTGCGGCGGCATCACGAACTCGAACTGGCCGGCCACCAGCATCAGCGCCAGCCAGGCGGTGACGTTGACCGCCGGTGATCGCGAGCTGGTCACCACCGATGGCGCGCAGAGCTTCTACCGCTACCGCAAGCAGATCCTCTTCCGGTTGCCCGCGCCCACCACGGACAACTGGCTGGTGGCGATGGTGTACGGCTCGAAGTCGCTGGCGCCGGTGCTCTATCCGTACCCGGGCGGGCCCAGCGCAGCCACGCCGTTCGCCTTCACCAACCCGATCCTGATCGACGCGGACGGCAACGGCTACGATCATCCCCCCTTCGCGAGGGTGCGCAGCCGCGTGCAGCCGGCGCCCGTGCCGCTTCGATTGCAGCCGCGCGGCCTGCCCCCGGAAGAGCAGCTGCGCCGATGGGGCGAAGCCTTCGGGGGCCAATAAAGCGTGGTATCCCCGCAACCGTGACGGGCGCGCGTTCCACCGACCAGATGGTCGAAGCAGCCATCTGGCTGCTGGTGCAAGGAGACCGCGCGGGCGCGGAAGATCTGCTCGCCCAGGTGCTGCGCATCGACCCCACGAACGAGCGCGCGCGAGAGGCGATGAAGACGGCGGGCGCTCCGACCAGCCCGGGGAGCCTGCCGCCGAGTTCTCCGGTGCCGGACCGGACACACCCCGTCATTCCTCCCGGAGCGATCCGGATGCCCGACGACCAGAGCACCCCGCTCGAGCCGCAGCCAGCCCTGCAGCGCGACGTGCCGCCCGGGCTGCTTCGGCGCACCACCATCCCCGGCATGGGGACCACGGCCGAGGTGGCGGCAAGCGAGCTGCCCGACGTGTCGACGCCCAGCTCGCTGGTGGCCGAGAAGAAGGAAGAGCGC
>VFKJ01000366.1 GCA_009885595.1 Myxococcales bacterium
CCTGGCAGCCGGGCACGGTGTTCCGGCTCGATCGGGTGCCCAACGCGCGCGGCTACCTCGAGCTTCGAGGGCTCGTGCACGTGCACTCCATCTATTCGCACGACGCCTGCGACGGCCAGCCGCACGACGCCGCGGGCGTCTACAACCAACCCTGCCTCGAGGATTTCCGCGCGGGCGTGTGCGCCACCCAGGACGACTTTTTCTTCCTCACCGACCACGGTGACAGCTTCAGGGACAACGAGTTCCCCAAGGTGTTGCTGTTCGACGCCGCCCGCGGCGACACCCTGGTGGAGCGGGGCGCCGGCCCCACGGCGAACTGGCTCTCGTGTCCGGGCGCCTCGCCTGCGCTGGTGATGGCGGGCACCGAGACGGGCACCATGCCGGTGGGTCTCGAGCGCCACGTGGGAGACCGCGGCCTCTACGGCAGCACCGCCGCGCCCGCGCTCGACGGCTTTCACGACGTCGGCGGGGTGACGCTGGTCGCGCACACCGAAGACTGGACGGTGCAGCAGCTCATCGACATGCACCTCGACGGCTTCGAGATGTTCAACCTGCACCGCAACGCGCTCAAGAACGGCGGCGTGGCGGCAGACCTGCTGCTCAACTACGTCGACCAGGGACTGCTCGAGGGGCTGATGCACCCCGATCTCTTCCTCGCCGCCTTCAACCTCGACGACGAGACGTACCTCTCCACCTGGGGCACGGTGCTCGCGCGCGGCCACCACCGCGTCACCACCATGGGCAGCGACTGCCACCGCAACTCCTTCCCCCAGCTGCTGCAGGACGGAGAGCGCATCGACAGCTACCGCCGCATGATGAGCGCGTTCTCGAACCACCTGCTGGTCAAGCCGAAGAGCGACGGCAGCTGGGACGACGTCAGCTTGAAGGAAGCGCTCAAGGCCGGTCGCAACTTCGGGGTGTTCGAGTTCCTCGGCTACGCAGAGGGCTTCGACTTCGTGGCGCAGGAAGGCACCCTCACCCGGGAGATCGGCGAGACCGCGGTCTTAGCCAACGGCGTCACCCTCAGGGCCACCCTGCCCAAGGTGAAGAACCTCGATCCCGCGGTGGACCCACCTGCGCTGAAGCTCCAGCTGTTCAGAGCGCGAGAGGGCGGCTGGGATGAAGTGGCGGCGATCACCGAGGGCACGCTGGACTTCCCCGTCACCCAGGCCGGCGCCTACCGGGTGGAGGTGCGCATGATTCCCAAACACCTGAGGAACTTCGCGGGCACCCGCCGGCAGTTCTTCACCGCCGAGCGCCCCTGGGTGATGAGCAGCGCGCTCTACGTGCAGTGACGAAAAAAGACGTCTCCCCCACCCGCGAAGGTGGAGGAGACGCCGGGTGTCACGCGGTTCGAATCGACTACGGCGCGTAGACCTTGGTGTTGGCCGTCATCGAGCCCGATGAGTTGGGGTCCCATGCGTGCGCCAGGATGTTGGCCGCTGACGACGCGTCGTACATCGTCACCACGCCGCGGCTGCCGTCGGTGTTCGACACCGTCCCGTTCTTCTTGGGCGCGACCTTCCAACCGACCTGCAGGGTGATGTCGAGCTGAATGGTGATGTCGCCGGCAATGAAGACGCCCGTCGCGGTGAGCTGAAGCGGCACGCCCACCGGGGTGCTCTGGTTGACCGGCGTGATGATGACGTCGGCCAGCCGCATCGAGAGCACCGTGGCCCCGGCCGTTCCACCCAGGCCAGCGAAGCGCGCCACCACCGCGCTGTCTCCAGGAGCGAGGCCCGTCACCCGGCCGCCGTAGATGGCACCATTGCCCGCCGCGGCCACCGTCGGAGTCCCGGTCGTCCAGGTCGCCTGCTCCGTCACGTCGATGCTGAGCCCGTCGGCATACTGGGCCAGCGCCGTGTACCGCAGCCAGTACCCCACCGGGATGATGCCCGCGGCAGGCGTCACCAGCACGCCCGTCAACGCCGCGCTGCTGACGGTGAGGAGCGCGCTGCCGC
>VFKJ01000740.1 GCA_009885595.1 Myxococcales bacterium
CGGAGACGAGCCCCTTCTGCACCACCGCTTCATCCGTGAGCGGCTCGTCGTGCTGGCCGATGGGCGCCTTGGTGGAAGGCGTGAGCAGCGGCCTGTCGAACTTCTGATCCTTCTTCATGCCCGGGGGCAGCGACAGCCCGTACGGATCGCGGCCAGCCTCGTAGTCGCGCCAGAGGCTGCCGGTGAGGTACGCGCGCACGACGAACTCGACCTTGAAGGGGTCGGCGCGGCGCCCGACGATCACGCAGGGATCGGGCATGTCGAGCACGTGGTTCTTCACCACGTGCGCGGTCTTCTGGAACCAGAAGTGCGCCAGCGTGTTGAGGAGGTCGCCCTTGAAGGGCAGGGTGGTGAGCACGTGATCGAACGCCGAGAGGCGGTCGGTGGTGATCAGCACCAGCCGATCACCCCTGGCGTAGGTGTCGCGCACCTTGCCCTGGTACTTCTGGCCGAGGGCAGGGAAGTCGGTCTTGTCGAGGGTGTGCGGAAGCTGGGCGGTCAGCCGGGCGTCAGGCATGCCCCGCGCGTAGCACGCAGCGAAGAAAGCGTCAGCGAGTAGGCGCGGCGGCCATGTAGACGAACGACGGGTTCAGCCTCAGCTGCCCATCGATCCACGCGGCGGCGTACGGCGCGCCCGGCGTGCGCACGACCGTCACCGGCCCGGTCGGCTTCAGGTTCCACAGCATGATGAGCGAGCGGGCGATCTGCTCGGCCGCCTCGCGCTCGGAGAGGCCCTGGAAGGCGTCCCGGCGATCTTCCGCGAAGCGATCGCCGCGGGTCTCGAAGGTGAGGTCGATGGGCGCGCCGGCGTCACCGGGGCCCATCAAGTCAGTCGCAGGATCGAACGCAGGCGCCGCCACGAACTCCCCGTCCACCAGGAGAGGGAAGAGCACCGCGCCGCGCGAACCGGCCTGCTGGCTCGACTGGCGGGCGACGTCGCGGAAGAGCTCGACGCGCACCTGCGGCGCCTCGAACTCGAGCCACTCGGCGGTCCCGGTGAGGGCCTGGGTCGAGGTCACGCCCCGAGCTGGGTTCGCACCCATTCCGCAGCCCACGGCCCCCAGCAACGACAGACTGATCAGTGCGGTTCGCAACACGGCTCCTCCACTATACGTTGGAAGACACCCTCCAGCCAGCCGAAGGTCCGCCGTCCATGCTGAGCCCAGTCCTCGTTTGCCATCAGTTGCGCTCACCCGAGAACCTCGCGGCCATCGCGCGGGCCATGGCGAACTTCGGCTTCAAGGACCTCATCCTCTCGGATCCACAGACCCACGAGTTCCGTGTAGCGGGACGTATCGCGGTCAAGGCCGACGAGGTGATGGATCAATTCCAGGTCGCCCAGTCGCTCGACGAGGCCCTCACCGGAGTGGTGTACGCGGTCGGCACCACCTCGCGGGCCCAGCTCAAGCGCTTCACCCCCCTGCTGCCCGAACAGGCAGTCGCCCGGCTGGCCACGCACGCGGCGCGGGGAAGGGTGGCGCTGGTGTTGGGCGGGGAGAAGCGGGGCCTCTCGGACGACGAGCTCTCGCGCTGCCAGGACGTGCTCGTCATCCCCACGCCTGGTCCGCAGCCGTCGATGAACCTGAGCCACGCGGCCTCCATTCTGCTCTACCTCTGCTCCCGCCAGGACGCGCCCCCGCCCGCGGAGACGCCCGGCGCCACCCTGGGAATGATCAAGCGGCTCGAGGGCAAGATGCAGGAAGCGCTGCTGGCCGCCGAGTTCTTGAACCCCCAGGCCCCGGAGCACGTGCTCACCGAGCTCTCCCGCTCGCTGGTGCGTGGTCAGCTCACCGAGCGCGAGGCCCAGGTGTGGCTGGCGGCCTTCGAACACCTCCGGCGGCTGAGCCGGTAGCGGCCGCAGGCTGCGCGAGACGACGCGGAGCGAAGCGGAAGCGTCGGCCGAGGCGAAGCGCCCCAGGAAACAGCAAGCTGAGACTCAGCCCTTCGAGCGCTTCGAGATGATCTGATCGATCGCCTCGCGATCTTCCTTGTCGTGGCGTTCTTTGGGCTGCGCCACGTCTTGCGTGGAGACCTTCTTCTTCACGTCGTCGACCAGGTCTCCGGCCTCGCCCTTCACCTTCTCCAGCCGGGGCGCCTGCTGCTTCCACGCGCCTTGCATCGACTGCCAGGGTGTCTTGCCGCCGAGCTCGTAGGTGCCCAGGAAGATGCCAAGCCCGATGCAGAGCGTCGTCCAGACCACGAAGCGAAGGATGCCCATGGGTCCTTCCTACTTCCCCCGACATGCGGATCCAGTTTGTCGCCGGCTGGCTTAGAAGCAGGGGGTGGAGCTGGAGGCCCTCAGAGCGAAGGCGAAGGAGCGTCTGCGGCAGCTGTCCGCCCAGCGCAACGACGGCGTCGACGCCTTTCAGCGTGACGCGCTGGCCTTCTTCTCCCGGGTGCCCGAGCCGCCGCTCTACCGCCGCCGCGACGATCCGGTGCGCAAGCAGGCGGGCGAGCTGCTGGAGGAAGGCGAGACCCTGCTGGCGCGCAGCTGGCGGCTGGGGAGCGAGGTGAGCGCGTTCACCTTCGCCCTCGAACAGCACCTGGTCGCCTGCTCGCTGATGGCGGAGGGCAAGGTGGAGGCGGCCGAGCCCGCCTGGCACCACGCGCTCGAGCTGGAGCGCCGGGCGACCGCGCCGCTCCGGTTGTGGAGCCGCACCGACGAGAAGCGCCCCGAGGTGTTCGAGCCCGACAGCAGGCGCTCGCGCTTCGATCCCCGGCCCGAGGCGCAGGTCGACGCGCGGCTCGCCTGCCCGAGCTGCCGCAAGGTGAGCCAGTTCTCGCTCTCGCCCCGGCTGGCCTCGCATCACCTGAGCTGCCCGCACTGCAGCTCTTCCTTCGTCGCGTACATCGCCGAGCTGCGCGCGCTCGAGCTCGAGCCGCTGGGCCGCAACCGCCGTCGGTATCTCTTCCGCGTTGACGAGCTCTCGGGCCTGGCGACGCGCATCGAGTTCGACGACGCCTCGCAAGGTGAGCTGGCCGCGGCGCGACGAGACCTGCTGGCGTTCCTCTACCTGCCCGAGACCATCCTTCGCGGCGTGCTCAACCTGAACTCGAGCCGGGTGTTGTGGGTCTCCACGCCCGGCCCGTGCTTCGTGGCCACGGTGGCCTTCGGAGAGGGCGCCCCCGAGCTGGAGACGCTGCGCAGCTTCCGCGATCGCGTGCTCGCCCGCTCCCGGCCCGGACGCCGCTTCATCGCCTGGTACTACCGGGAAGGCCCCGCGCTGGCGGGGGTGGTCTTACGCCGGCCGTGGCTGAAGATCGCCACCCGGACCGCGCTTCGAGTGATCACCCGCCAGCTGGAGCAGCGCACGTGAGAGAGGCCCCGCCCCCGCAGAAGACCGATCGCACCACGCTCGTGTTCGTCGGCGTCCTGCTGGTGGGCGCGGTGTTGATGGGTTGGCAGGAAGTGGCGTCGCAAGAGGTGCTGCCCGAGCACTCGGTCGCGCCGCCCTTCAAGGTGGAGCGCCTCGACGCCCCGCCGCTCGAGCTCGCCTCACTCAAGGGGAAGGTGGTGGTGGTGAACTTCTGGGCGACCTGGTGTCCCCCGTGCCGGGAGGAGCTGCCGTACCTCGTGAGCACGGTGAAGGAGTACGAGCCGAAGGGGGTGACGTTGGTGGCGATCAGCAACGACGATCGCCCCGGGCAACGTGAGGCGGTGCGTCACTTCCTCGAGAGTTTCCCTGAGCTCACGCCGTACGCGGCGCTAGGCGAGCCGGAGCTCGGCGCTGCGTACCAGGTGCAGGCGCTGCCCTCGGTGTACGTGATCGATCGCGAGGGCCACGTCACCGCCTCGTTCCGCGGGCAGGCGAGCGAGTCGCAGCTGCGCCGGTGGATCGACGCCGCTCTGGGAGAATGAACTCCCTCTCCCCTGCGGGGGAGAGGGTCGGGGAGAGGGCTTACGGCTTCTTCTCCACCTCCTCCACCAGCTTGAACTCGGTGCGGCGGTTCTTCGCGCGGCCGAGCGGGGTGTCATTGGTGGCGATCGGTTTGTCGAACCCATACCCCTCTGACCGCAGCCGCTTCCCGCTGATGCCCTTGCCCTCGAGGTACTTCTCCACGGTCTTCGCGCGGCGCTTGGAGAGGCTCATGTTCGCCTCGCGCGAGCCGACGTTATCGGTGTGACCTTCGATCAACACCGGCCCCACGTCCGGGTTCTTCGCGAGCACGGACGCCACTTCATCGAGCAGCTTGAACGACCGCGGGTCGATCCTGTCGCTGCCGAACTCGAAGAGGATCTGGTTGTTGATGCGAATGCGCTCGGACTCGAGGACGACCTCTTCCTCCTCTTCCGGAGGCGGGCAGCCCTGGAGCTCCGGCGTGCCCGGCACGTCAGGACACTTGTCGACGTTGTCGGGGATCTGATCGCCGTCCTTGTCGGGGCAGCCATCGAGCTCGACGGGTCCCTTCACGTCGGGGCACTGATCGACCTTGTCCGGCACGCCGTCCTCGTCGCGATCGGGTTCACGCGCATCGGGGCAGCCGTCGGTGTCTTCGATGCCGTCCTTGTCTTCAGCCTCGTTGGGGCAGCCATCGACCTTGTTCGGAATGCCGTCGTCGTCGTCGTCGGGCTCGGCGGTGTGCTGGTAGGTGAGCGAGAGGGCGAACCGAATCGTCTCCCGGCCGTAGCCGTTGGAGCCCAGGCCCTTGCCGACGGTGAGCTGGGCGCCCCAGTTGCCCGCGAACTGGGTGCGAGCGCCGATGAGCAGCTCGAAGGGGGTCTTGAGCGCCTCCGACTCGGTGAAGGTGAAGGGGGCCTCGGCCGGGGTGGCGAGGTTGAGCTCGGCGATCAGCTGGTTGGCCTGGAAGCGGCTGAAGTTGGGCAGGTCGATGATGGCGCCGCCGCCCAGGGTGAACTCGTGCTGCACGTAGAGGTTGATGAAGCGGCCGGGGGCGGTGCGCAGCCGCCAGCCGAGGTTCGCGAGCAGCCGCACCGGGCCGATCATGCGCTCCACCGCGAGGCGCGGGGCGAAGACGAAGCCGCGGTCCGACATGAAGCTGAAGGTGTCCCCGATGGGAAAGCGCGCTTCCAGCACGGCGGCCAGGCCGACGATGGGGAACTCGCTCTGCTTGAGGATCTGCAGCCGTCCCATGATGCGCGGGGCGCCCAGGCCAGCGGCGCGCGGCGGATCGGTGGTGAACCCCTGTGCCGCGAGGAGGCCGAAGTTGTGCAACTGGCCGATGGTGATGGGCAGGTCGGCAGACACCTCGACGCGCGGGTGCAGCTGGTAGGCGGCCATCAGGTGCAGGTCGGCGCGAAACGGGATCAGGTCGCCGAGGCGCTCGTCGCCGTTCTTCGCCGCCAGGATGCCGACGTTGAAGTCGAGCAGGGCCTGGAAGAAGTACGAGCGCGTCAACTGCAGCTCGCCGCCTTCGAGGGCGAGGCCCGACTCCATGGTGGGCGTCAGCTTGACCGGGACCAGGTCGATGCCGCGGGCTGTGAACGGATCGATGGTCTGCGCGCGCGCGGCTGCTGCGAGGCACAGGACCGCGAGACTGAGAGATCGGACCGTTCGCACGAGGGCAAAACCTTACCGCGCGAGCAGACGATTCAAAGGAAACTTCCGCGGGCTGAGGCGTGCCTACCGAGCCATCACCTCGGAAGCATTCATGATCCGCAGGTGCTCGGGCTCGATCGGCAGCGGCTGCTTCGCGATGAGCGCATCCGCACCCACGATGTCGTCTGCCTTGGGTGAGGTGTAGGTGATGGGTGAGGGTTCACCCGACTTGAGCGCACCCGCGAGGGCGGCGGCGTCCTTCGTGACGAACACGAAGTTGAGCGAAGCGGGCGAGACGTACTTCTGCACGGCGGCCTGGGCCTGGGCGGGCGTGATGGTCTCGAGCGCCTTGCGCACTGAGCCGAGGAAGTCCGGAGTGCCGGCGATCAGCTCGTCGATCGCCCAGCCGAGCCTCTGCTGATCGGTGGTGGCCCAGATGCGCGTGGCCCCGGCGAGGAAGCCGCGCGCCGTCTCGAACTTCTCCGCAGGAATGGGCTGCGAGCGAAGCTGCTCGAGGAAGTGCAGCACCGCGCGGGTGGCGAACACGGCCTTGTCGGGCTTGACCGGGCGCAGCCAGAACGTCACGTCCTGCTGGCTGCGGAGGATGTTCGGGCGCGGCACCGACTGCCAGCCTTCCTGCCGGTAGTGCTGCGCGTAGGCGTAGGTGCCGTAGTTGAGGCCGCGGCGCTCGCGCAGCTCCTGGTAGAGCACGCCGTGCTCCTGGCGGTGTTCGCCGAAGTACGACATCGCGATGAAGAGGGGCAGGAAGTCGGGCGAGTCGCGGCGCACGGGCGTGGCGAAGCCGAAGCTGCCCGCGGTCGAGGTGGTGTCGCGCTCGATGATCACCGCCAGCTGCTGCGGTCCGGGCGCGGTGGGCAGGTCTGCGCGCTTGACGCCGGCCGCGGGCAGTCCGCTCAGCGTGGTCTTCACCTGGGTGGCGAGCGCGCCGTCGACTCCGCCGGCGAGGCCGATGATCAGCCGATCCTGGGTGAAGGTATTCTTCCAGTGCGTCTTCACGTCCTCCAGGGTGAGCGCGGTGAGGCCCGCCTCGGTGCCGCCGGTGAAGTGACGGTAGGGGTGACCTTCGAAGAGGAGCGCGTCGAGGGCGACCTTGCTGAGCTCTTCGTCGTTCTCCTGGCGCAGGCGGTTCTTCACGCCGTTGAGCTGCTCGGAGCGGAGGCGGTTGAACTCCTTCTCCTCGAAGCGCGGGGCGAGCAGGGCTTCTCCGAGGATCTCGAGGAAGCGGGCGAGGCGATCGCGGTGAACGCGGCCGGTGAGGGTGGTGAACTCCTTGTCGGTGTCGCCGGCGAGCTCGGCGGCCATCGGGTAGAGCGCCTCGAGCAGCTGCGCGCTGTCGAGTGACTTGGTGCCGCCCTCGAGCAGCACGCGGGTGGTGAGGGCGGTGAGGCCTTCCTTGCCCTGCGGATCGTCGACGGAGCCAGTGCGGAAGACGAGGCGCACCGAGACGATGGGCTTGTTGGGCACGGGGAGGAGGACGACCTTCATCGGCTCCACCGCTGGCAGCGGCGTGTACGGCAAAGGGGCTGCGGGCGCGGGCTTGGCGACGAGCTGGGCGAGCTGCTCCATGGGGATCTGCGCGGCGTCGGTGGGGAGCTCCTTCACGGGCGTCGGCGTGGTGGCGCAGCCGGCAAGGAGGAGGAATACGAGCCTCCCTCTCCCCTGCGGGGGAGAGGGTCGGGGTGAGGGGATAAAGTTCTTCACTGGGCACCTCCTTTCACGTCGACGGTGAAGTCGATGGTGGTGCGGTTGGTGTCCACCAGGTGTTTCTTCGCGAAGGCGGTGAGGTCCTTCGGGGTCACCTTGGCGATGTTCGCGTAGAGGGTGTCGAGGGCGTCCGGGGTGCCGAAGATGCCGGTGTACCAGGCGAGCGACTCGGCCACCTGCGAGGGCGTCTCCAGCCCCATGGGCAGGCCGTAGCGGAGGTTGCTCTTGATGTCGTCGAGGCGCTTGGCGTCGACCTTGCCGGTGGAGAGCTCGGCGATGGCGGCGAGGACCGCCTTGCTCACGGCGTCCCGGTTCCCTTCCACCTTCAGGCGCGCCTCGACGCCGAAGAGGGTGGGATCGCGGTGGTCCTGGTAGGTGCCGTCGAGGCGCTCGACCAGCTGCTGCTCGAGCACGAGCGAGCGGTGGAGCGGAGAGATCGGCCCGACGAGGTACGCGCTGAGCACCTGCTGAATGGCGGCGTCCATCGTCTTGGGCGAGGCGGCGGGCGTGTGCCAAACCATCGCCAGGCGCGGGAGCGTGGGAGAGGCCCAGGTCAGCTTCGCGGTGCGCGCTTCCTTCTGCGGAGGCTCCGCGGGGACGTTGAGCTTGGCGGCCTTGCCGGTCCAGGGGCCGTAGTGCTTCTCCATCAGCGCCATCAGCTTCGCGTCGTCGAAGTCGCCCACGATGACGACGATGACGTTGTCGGGCGTGTACCAGCGCTGGAAGAAGGTCTTCGAGTACTCGAAGCGCTTGGGCATCTCGGTGATGTCCGCGAGGAGGCCGATGGTGGTGTGCTGGTAGGGGTGCTTCGTGAACGCGGTGCCCAGGGTGAGCTCTTCGATCTTGAGGCCGGGGTTGGAGACGTTCTTCTGGTACTCGCCTGCGACCGCCAGCGCCTCGGTCTGGAAGGCGGGCTCGGCGTAGTCGAGGTTCCTGAAGCGATCGGCCTCGAGGTCGATCAGGGTCTCGAGGCCGGAGGCGGGGCCGTTGGAGTAGTAGACGGTGATGTCGTCGGTGGTGAAGGCGTTGTCGAGGAAGCCGAGCTTGCCGGTGAGCGCGCCGCGGGCGCCCTCGGGGTAGCGCTTGGTGCCGCGGAACA
>VFKJ01000880.1 GCA_009885595.1 Myxococcales bacterium
CACGTGCGCGGGCATGGTCGCGGTGCGCTTGACCACCGCGACGATCCCCGCATCCACCAACGCGCGGAACACCGTGCGCGAGTGCTTCAGCAGCCGCACCTTGTTCACCTCGTAGGTGTGCGAGAGGCCGATCAGCTCCACCAGGCGCCGGTAGCCGCTGGTGCTCGCGCCCTCGTACGCCTGCAGCAGGCTGACGATCAGCCCGTGCGTCACCGTGAAGCGTGACTCGAGCTTCTCCGGCAGGTTCGTCCGCAGCCGCTCGAAGGTCTGCCCGTCGAAGTGCACGTAGCCCTTCTGCGGAGGCTTCTGCAGGGTGACGTTCTTCTTCCCCTCCGCCCGCTTCTGCATGAGCTTGAGGTTCTCGATCACGTGCGCGGGCGCCTGCGCCACCACGTAGCCCACGTCGTCGAAGCCCTTGCGCCCCGCGCGCCCGGAGATCTGGTGGAAGTCGCGCACCGGCAACACCACGGTCTTTTCACCGTCGAACTTGCACAGCTGCGTGAAGAGCACCGTGCGAATGGGCACGTTCACGCCCACGCCCAAGGTGTCGGTGCCGCTGATCACCTTGAGCTGACCTGACTGCGCCAGCCGCTCCACCAGGCGGCGGTACTTCGGCAAGAGCCCCGCGTGGTGAATGCCGATGCCGTGCGAGAGGAAGCGCTTGAGCTCCTTGCCGAACGGAGTGTCGAACTTGAAGCCGCTGAGCGCCTCTTTGAGCTTCTGCTTTTCCTCCTTCGTGCTCACGTCGATCGACATGCAGTTCTGCGCCTGCTCGGCCGCGCCCCGCTGGCTGAAGTTCACCAGGTAGATGGGCGCCTTGTTCTGCTCGAGCAGCTTGCTCACCGTCTCGTGCAGCGGCACCTCGACGTAGAGGTACTCGAGCGGCACCGGGCGCTGCGCCGAGCGCACCTCGACCACTTCCTTGCTGGTGATGTCCGTGAGGCTGGTGGCGATGGCGCTGGTGTCGCCCAGCGTGGCGGACATCAACAGGAACTGCGTCTCGGGCATCGAGATCAGCGGCACCTGCCAGGCGACGCCGCGATCCTTGTCGCCGTAGTAGTGGAACTCGTCCATCACCACGCAGTCGGCGAACTGCCGCTGCTCGCGAATGGCGAAGCTGGAGAGGATCTCCGCGGTGCAGCAGATGATCGGCGCGTCCCGGTTGATCGCCGCGTCGCCCGTCATCATCCCCACGTGCTCGGCGCCGAACGCGTCACACAGCGCGAAGAACTTCTCGTTCACCAGCGCCTTGATGGGGCAGGTGTAGAAGCTGCGTTTCCCCTCGGCCATCGCCATGAAGTGGAACGCCAGCGCCACCAGCGACTTGCCTGATCCGGTGGGCGTCGCGAGCACCACGTGCTTGCCGCCAAGCAGCTCCAGCACCGCTTCTTCCTGCGCGGGGTAGAGGGAGAGCCCGGTGGTGGTCACGTACTGCACGAAGCGATCGAGCACCGTGTCGGGGGTGAGGCGGGGCTCACCTGGTTTCGGGAGCAGGGCGGCGAGGGGCGCGGTACTCAAGGCGCGCCAAGAGACCACGGCGACCGCTCGCGATGAAGCTGTTCCGGTAAGCCCTCTCCCCGACCCTCTCCCCCGAGGGGGAGAGGGAGCTCAACGCTTGATGAAGATGTTCCGCAGGTCGAGCTTCA
>VFKJ01001174.1 GCA_009885595.1 Myxococcales bacterium
CATGTTGAGCTGCTTGGGGAGGCCGGCGAAGGCCAGGGTCGACAGGGTGATCAAGGCGAGCATGGTGGGCCGCATGGCAGCACCCTGTTCCACGCGCTGTGCCAGACGAAATCACCCCGCAGCTCAAGGGGTTGAAGGCAGTGCGCACAGCCCCGGGAAGCGCATGCGCAATCCACTGGAGCGCCCCTGCTCCACTCCTCCGTTCACCCCGAGCGGAGTCGAGGGGCTACCGCCGCAGCAGCCCGTACTTGGCGATCGCGTAGATGGCGCGCACGCCGTCCTTCCACGTGATCTTCTTCCCCTCTTCGTAGGTGCGCCCGAAGTAGCTGATCGGCACTTCGTACACCCGCACGTTGGCGTGACCAACCTTGGCGGTGAGCTCAGGCTCGATGCCGAAGCGGTTCTCCTCGAGGGTGAAGGACAGCAGCACCTCGCGGCGGAACGCTTTGTAACAAGTCTCCATGTCCGTCAGGTTGAGGCCCGAGGTCATGTTGGAGAGCGTGGTGAGCAGCTGGTTCATCACCGCGTGCCAGTAATAGAGGACGCGCCGGGTCTCGCCGGTGAAGCGGCTGCCGAACACCACGTCGGCGTTCCCATCGAGGATGGGCTTGATCACCCGCGGGATGTCGCGCGGGTCGTACTCGAGGTCGGCGTCCTGGATGACGACGAGCTCGCCGGTCGATTCCTGGAAGCCGCGTCGCAGCGCCGCGCCCTTGCCCATGTTCTTCGGCTGGAACTGCACCGAGAAGCGATTGAGGTTCTTCGGCTCGGCGCCCTCGAGCGCGGCCATGCCCTTCGCCTGCAGCACCTCGAGCCACTCGCGGCTGCCGTCGGTGCTGCAGTCGTCGACGATCACCAGCTCCTTGGGAAAGTCGACGGCGACCACGCGCTTGAGCAGCTCCGCGAGGGTGCGGACCTCGTTGTAGACGGGAATGACGACGCTGACGGTGGGAGTCACCTGGGTGGTCGTACCTTCTCTCCCACGCCCTGCGAAGCGGAGTGTGGGGCGTTGTTTCTACCCTCAACCCGTGGTTTGGGGCGCCTTCCGAAACATTCTGCCGTCTCTGGAGTTCGTCATGCGCCGCCTGCTCGCTTCCCTCTGCCTGCTCTCTCTCGCCTGCGCGGCACCGGAAGGGAGCGGCTTGATGCTCTCCCCCGAGGGCACGGGCGCGAAGGTGAAGTTCGACGTCTTCCACAAGCCGCTGCCGGACATCCCGCTGCCGAACGACTTCGCCAGCCGCTACGACGCGACGAGCTTCACGAAGAAGCGCGTCAACGCGAGCCAGGTCTCGCCCACCGAGTGGGAGACCAAGACGCGCCAGGAGCTCGACGCGCTCGACGGCTGGGGAACGCTGGGGGCGATCTCGATCTCCTTCGACAGCGACCTCGACACCGAGAACATCATTCGCCGGCACTGGGGCGATCGCTTCGACACGCAGGACGACGTGATCCTGGTGATCGACGTGACGAAGGGCTCGCCGGACTTCTGCAAGGCGGCTCCGTTGGACCTGGGCGAGGGCCACTTCCCCGCGCGGCTCGATCGCCCGGAGTACTACCCCGACGATCCGCGCGGCGCGCTGCAGAGCCTGCTGTTCGAAGAGGTCGAAGAAGATCTCAACGCCAACGGCGAGCTCGATCCCGGAGAAGACACCGACATGGACGGCGTGCTCGATCACCCGAACACGCGCAGCGCGACCGACTCCTCGCTCATCACCTTCTACGAGCGGGAGACGAAGACGCTCATCGCCCGACCCATCTATCCGCTGCGGGAGGCGACGACCTACGCGGTGGTGCTGACGAGGAACCTGCAGGACGCGAAGGGGAACTCCATCCGCTCGCCCTTCAAGTACGTGAACCACGCCGCGCAGACCAGGGCGCTCCAGCCGCTGGCCGACGAGTGCCTGGGCCAGCTGGGGTTCGAGCTGAACGAGGTGGCCTTCTCCTGGAGCTTCACCACCCAGGCGTGGACGCGGCCGCTGGTGGCGGTGCGTGACGGGCTCTACGGACTGGGCCCGCTCGCGCGCCTGGCCACCGACTTCCCGGCCGAGCTGACGGTGCGCGAGGCCCGCACGCGCGGGTCGGCCACCAACACCCGCATCGTGCCCAACAGCATCTTCCTCGACATGGCGAAGAGCCTCTATTCGCAGTTCGGCTCGGGCAACTCGCCGGCGCAGGAGAACCTCTTCTTCGACAACTTCGGCTTCATCGACTTCCACGCGGTGGGCACCATCGACTCGCCGCAGTTCTTCCCGCGCTTCGAGGAAGACGGGGTGACGCAGAAGAAGCTCACCGACCAGGTGTGGCAGCTCAACGCGGAGACGGGAGAGGCCTTCACCCGCCACGAGGGCGTCAATTACTGGCTGATGGTGCCGAAGAACCGGAGCGCGGGGCCGGCGCCGGTGGCGATCTTCATTCACGGTCACGGCAGCACGAAGTTCGACGCGATGAACGTGGCGGGCTTCCTCGCGCGCATGGGCATCGCGACGCTGGGCATCGACGCGCCCAGCCACGGCGTGGACGTCGACCCGGTGTTGCTCGAGGTGGTGAAGGGGCAGTTCAGGCAGCGCGGCATCGAGGGCATGGGCATCGGCATCGTCGATGGGCGCGCGCTCGATCAGAACGGAGACGGCAAGCTCGACAGCGGCGTGGACTTCTGGACGGCGTACCTCTTCCACACCCGGGACATGGTGCGGCAGACGGGCGTCGATCTCTTCCAGGTCATCCGCGTGCTGAAGAGCTTCGATGGCGTGAAGACGTGGAAGTACGACGTGAACGGGGACGGCCCGGATCTCGCGGGCGACTTCGATGGGGATGGGAAGGTGGATATCGGCGGGGCTGCCCCGATTCACCTGGTGGGTGGCTCGCTGGGCGGCATCGTCAGCAGCTACGTGGGTGGGCTCGAGCCGCAGGTGGAGACGGTGATTCCCATCATCGGCGGCGGCGGGTTGTCTGACATTGGCACGCGCAGCTCGTTGTCTGGAGTTCGCGACGCGATGGTGTTGCGCATGATGGCGCCGCTGGTGCTGGTGCGCGACGGGGCGGTCTACGAAGCGGTGCCTGACCTGGTGGAATACAAGGAGCTCAAGGTCGGCACGCTGACGAAGACGCCGAAGCCCGGGAGCATCGCGGTGCTCAAGAACCTCAGCTCAGGCGAGTGGCGTTGCGCGCGGGTGCAGCCGAACGGACGTCTGCGGGTGGCGGTGCCGAGCGACAAGGGTCACAAGCTGGAGCTGTCCTTCTACGAAGGAGAGCTCAAGTCGCAGGAGCGCACTGGCTGCATCCCCGCGGGCGAGCCGGTAGAGCGGCTCTCGACCTTCGCCGACGAGGTGAAGTTCCAGGGCGTCACCTACGCGGCGGGCAGTGACTTCATCGCGGCCAGTGATGGCTTTGGGCTGCGGCGCGGCAACCCGGAGCTGCGACGGATGTTGGGGCTGGCGCAGGTGGCGCTCGAGGGCGCGGACCCGGCGAACACCGCGCCCTTCATGCACGGAGATCGCACGCTCACCTACGGCACGGGAGAGACGGTCTCGACGCGCGCGTTCTACATCAACACCCTGGGCGACCCCGGAGTGCCCACGGCGTCGGGCGTGATGATGGCGCGCGCTGCGGGGCTGGTGAACTTCAAGGACGTGGACGCGCGGTACGGGAAGTCGGTGGACCAGCTGCTGCTCGACACCGGCACGGTGGAAGGCGCGGAGTCCTCGAGGCGTTGGCTCGACTCGATGGGCAGCCCGGTGCTGATGGACGTCGACGATCTCGCGAACGTGAGCGCCGTGGGCGACGGCTTCGACGTGCCCAGGCTCGCGCCCCCGCTGCGCATCCTCCGGCACAACACCGCGGCGCAAGGCGGCGGCATCAGCGCGCAGCTGTTCCCGATGATGGACCCACTCGGTGTTCACGGCTTCCCCCAGCCGAAACCCGAGCTGCCGTTCGACTTGGGGTCCCTGCTGATCAACCAGATGGTGCGCTACCTCGCGACCCACGGTGAGCAGCTGGACTTCGATCCCTGCCAGCTCGACTGGTCGTGCACCTGGCTGCCGCCAATTCAGTAAGAGACGAAGTCCTCCCTCTCCCCGCGGGGGAGCGGGTCGGGGAGAGGGCTTACTCAATAAGCGGTGATCCGCTCCGATGGCGGCGCGGGGGCGAGGGCGACCGGCTGGGGCCCATCGGGCACCGCGAGTCTACCTTCGACGGCGGCGGGCCAGCAGCAGCGCGCCCACCAGGAACAGACCGGGGGCCCCGCTGCACCCTGGGCTGGCGCTGGCGCAGGGCGTGGCGATGAAGTCACCGGAGATCGTCTCCGCCGTCCCACCGTCGACGGCGAAGGTAGCGGTGAAGCGGGCCGAGAAGGTCCCGTTGCTCGCAGTCTTCTCCAGCCAGAGCTTCGAGGTGCCCCTGAGCCGCTCGTCCTCGACGCCGGTGTCGAAGAACGCGCCCCCGCTCGAGGTCAGGATGAGCGCGGGCATGCGCCTCCACCAAGACGTCGACACTCCTCCCGCGGGGCTCCCCACGAACGACGGACCGAAGGCGTCGGGTTCGCCCAGTGGCGCGGAGCGCAGCACCGAGCACACCAGCCCGGAGGAGATCCAAACCGTCTGGCGATGTCCCCCCAGGATGTCCGTGTCGGCTGCGCTCACGGCCGCGGCCGCTGGCAGCGAGATGCCCCTCACTGTCCCCTCGGCGAAGGTGCTGGTGACCTCGGGCTCGCAGCCAGTAGCCAAGAGGAGGAACGCCAACGCGCGCAGTCTCACGCTGCGCCGCCGTGCAAGGTCGAGGCCTCTGCCAATCCGTGGAAATCAGAACCGGAGCGGGGCGAACCCGATGACAGTGAGGTCATGCTGGCGGGCGCAGCAGGTGGAGCACGCAGGCGCTTCGACGCAGCAGCCACGCTCGCGGCGGAGCTGAAGCGCCGCGGCGCCGAAGAGCCGATTCCCTCGACGCTGGCCGAGGTGAGAGCGAGCCCGCTGCTCACCGAGGTGCGCTCACGGGAGCAGCAGAGGCTCACCGGCCGGTGGCCGAGCGTGGTTCGACCCTCCGCCCTGACACTCCCCTCAGGGGCAGCTGCCGCCGTCGGCGTAGAAGCAGCCGCACGGGCCCTTGCACTCACAGGTCACGGAGCCGCCGTCAGCGATGGTCATCGGCGTGGCGACGGGGGCCGTGCACGCTCCGACGGGAGTTCCACAGCCAAAGAGCAACGGGAGCAGCGTCAGGGCGATCAGGCAGAGAGTGCGCATGGGTGAAACATCCCCCGCGGGCGATGCGGCAGCAACAAACTGTCTCCCTCTCCCCCGCGGGG
>VFKJ01000645.1 GCA_009885595.1 Myxococcales bacterium
CCTGCTTCTTGTCTTCTTCGCGGGCGCGCTCTTCTTCGCGGCGCCTGGCGTCTTCCTTCGCGCGGTCCTCGGCGGCGCGGCGATCTTCGGCGGCCTTGTGATCGAGCTCGCGGCGCTTCGCGTCGTCGGGCTTCTTCGCCGGTGACGGCGCGGGCTCTTCCCCACCGCCCCCGCCGTTGTTCGTGAGCAGCAGCGCAGCCCCGCCGCCCGCGGAGAGGATGGCCACGATGTAGGAGATGTCGGCGACCAGCGCGAAGGTCTGCCCGTCGCGCTTGAGGCTCGCCGAGTCGAACGTCCTGGTCTGCGGGGTGCCGGCGAAGTCGTTGGCCTTGATGTTGGCGAGCACGCCGAACGTCACGCCGCTCACCAGCGCCGCCGCGCCCAGGCCGAGCAACGAGATGCCCGCCACCGTCTGGATGGGCGAGCTGCCCCCGCCCTTGAAGTGGTGCACCGGACTCTTCCCGTCGCGCTTGGCGTCCTTCCCGGTGAGGCCGTCGAAGAAGGTCGTCAGCTGCTCGGGGTCACCCGCGTTGACGGTGCCGGTGCGGTAGGCGGCGTTGTGCCCGTCGCGCACCTCGAGGCGAACGGCGATGAGATCGAGCTTGTCGCCCGCGAGGCTCTTCTTGGCGATCACCAGCAACACCTGGTCGAGCCACCCGGCCTTGCCCAGCGCCTGCGCCGCGGAGTCGCGGGTCGAGCCCTCGGGGTCTTTCTTGATGTCGCCCGTCGCCTTCTTCCAGCCGGGCCCCAGCTCGGCGCCGGGCAGCGAGAGCGTCTCTTCTCCGGGGGCCGCCTGGCTCTGACCCAGCGCGTACCCGCCCTCGGAGGCGGCGATGAAGTGCTTGGCGCCGGTGAGCCCGGCCACGGTGACGGGGCTGACGCCACGATAGGTGCCGTCGACCCAGACGCGCGCGCCGGTGGGCTCGGTGCGCACCAGCAGCTCTCCCTTGGCGTTGGCGGAGAACTTCCGCTGCGCCTCGGCGAACTTGATCAGGTCGGGGGCGAAGAAGGTGGGCGTGAACTCGGCCTTCGGCGAGAGCGCCACCACCGCCTCGATGTCCTTCTTCGCGGGCCCGTTCTCGCCACCGGTCGCGTGACCGGCCGCCTTCATCGTCCAGGCCTCGAGCAGCGCGGGGAAGTTGCGCGAGAGATCGGTCTGCTTCAGCGCCTCGAGCGCCTGGGTGAAGGCCTCGGTCGCCTTGACGTTGTCGAGATCGTCGATCGCCTGCCTGCCCGTCTTCATCTTTTGGCGCGAGTCCTCGAGCTGATCGTCCTGCTTCTTCGCGGCGGTGGGGTTGAAGGCGTCGTGCACCGAAATCACGGAGAAGCGGGCGGCCCGTTCCAGCGCGGCTTCGCCTGCGCCCTCGAGCGCGCCCTGCTGCTGGGACGCGCGCAGGTCCTGGGAGATCACCACCACCGCGATGCGGGGCGGGCCCGCCGCGAGCGAAAATTCCGTGAGCAACTCGGGAACCGAGGCCTGCGCGAGCGGGGGCCGCACCAGCGCGACCACCATCAGGGCGATGAAGCCCTGGAGGGCCAGGGAAGCGGGCCTGCTCGACGGGCGCATGGGCCGCATGGTCGCTCACCCCGGCTTTCAGCGCCACAGTTACGACCCTGGTATCGCCCGCGGCGGAACCTTCAGCCCCGCTCAGGAAGCGTCCTGACTCAGGCTTCGTGGTCGGGCTCGACGAAGCACCAGCGGATCTCCGGCGCGCGATCGTGCACGGCCTGCTCGAAGGCGTTGATGGACGCCACCACCTCGTGCGTGGTGAGCCCGGCCTTCACCCGCACCTTCATCGCCACCAGCACCTCGCCGGGGCCCTGCTGCACGGTGATGAGCCGCAGCACCGCCTCGATGTTCGGGTGACCGGGCACCGTCGCCTTCACCGCCTCGCCGATGTGCTCGTCAGCCGCCTCGCCGATGAGCAGCGACTTCACTTCCTTCGCCAGGAACACCGCGACGCAGATCAGCACCACCCCGATCAGGATCGAACCGATGGAGTCGTACACGCCGTTGCCCGTCACCCACGCGGCCACCAGCGAGAGGATGGCGATGGTGAGGCCGAGCACCGCCGCGGAGTTCTCCCCGAAGAGAATGATCAGGTCCGAGTCTTTGGTGCGCTTGAGGTACTGCACCAGCGGCAGCGCGCCGCGCCGCTTCTTCATCTCCTTCAGGTTGCCCCAGGTGGCCCAGCCCTCGAGCCCCATCGAGAACACCAGGATACCCAGCGCCAGGGGCACGTGGTCGACCGCCTCGGGCGCCAGCAGCTTGTGAATGCCCTCATAGATGCTGAACACGCCGCCGCCGGAGAACAGCAGCAGGGCCACCACGAAGCTCCAGAAGTAGAGATCGCGGCCGTAGCCCAGCGGGTGCGAGGCATCGGGCGGCTTCCCCGACTGGCGGACCCCCAGCAGCAACAGCAACTGGTTGCTGCAGTCAGCGCTGGAGTGCAGCGTCTCGGCGAGCATCGCGCCCGAGCCGGTGAAGAGCGCGGCGACCCCCTTCGCCAGCGCGATGCACAGGTTGACCGCGAGCGACTGAATGATCTGTTTGGTGTTTCCAGCCACGCGCGCACCTTAGCGGGCGCATGCCGATTGTCAGCGGTCCTTGTCCTTCGGAGCACGCGCGGTGTTGCGGCCGTCCGCGGTGCCGGTGACGCTGTTCAGGTACGAGAGCGCCACCTTGAGCTGGTAGTCGGCCACCTTGTCGCTCACGTCCCACGGCTTGAGGTTGTCGGGCAGGGAGACCTTCAGCGCCGCCACGTCGGGGCCCTCGCCCTCGCCCTTGAAGTGCCGCTTGAGATCCTTCTCACGCAGCTGGTCGGCCTTGGTGAGCTGGCCCCCTTCGGCCTCTGGCACCACGAAGTCCGGGAGAATGCCCTTCTCCTGAATGCTCTTGCCCGAGGGGGTGAAGTAGCGCGCGATGGTGAGCTTGAGGCCCGAGCCGTCTTCCATCTCGATCACCGTCTGCACGCTGCCCTTGCCGAACGTAGGCGTGCCCATCACCACCGCGCGCCGATGATCCTGCAGCGCGCCGGCGACGATCTCCGAGGCCGACGCGCTCCCCGCGTTCACCAGCACCACCACCGGGTACGTCTTCTCGGTGTCGCGATCCTTCGCGCGCTCTTCCGTCACCTGCGCCGACGAGCGGCCGCGCGTGGACACGATCACCAACCCCCCGGAGAGGAACCGATCGCTCAGGGCGACGGCCTGGTCGAGCAGGCCCCCGGGGTTGTTGCGCAGGTCGAGCACCAGGCCGCGCAGCTCCCTGCCGCCATTGAGGGTGCGCAGGCGCTCGAGCTCCTTGAAGAGCGAGGCGTCGGTGCGCTCCTGAAAGTTCTTCACCTTGACGTGCGCGATGCCGCCGAAGATCGCGCCTTCCACCGAGGCGATGCGAATGTGATCGCGAATGATCGCGAACTCGCGCGGCGCGGTGAAGCCCTCGCGCATGATGGTGAGCAGCACCTTCTTGCCCGCCGGCCCCCGCATCTTCTGAATCGCGCGCGCCAGCTCCATGTTGCGCGTCGCCTCGTCGTCGATCTTCACCACCTGGTCGCCTGAGCGGATGCCCGCCCGCTGCGCCGGGGTGTCGTCGATGGGCGCCACCACGATGATGTTGTCGTTCTTCTTCGCGATCTCGATGCCCAGCCCCCCGAACTCGCCGGAGGTGTCGATCTTCATCTCCTTGAACACGTCGGGAGGCATGAACTGCGTGTGCGGATCGAGCGTCTCGAGCATGCCCTTGATGGCGCCGTGCATCAGCTGCTGCTCGTCGACCGGCTCGACGTAGTTGTTCTGCACGTACGAGAGCACCCGCGCGAAGAGCTCGAGCTGGCGGTAGGTCGCTTCCGCCTTGTTGACCGGTTGTGGTGGAGGCGCACCTGCGAATGCGACCGAGCCGAAGAAGACGACGACGAGAGCACCCGCACCAGCCACGCGCATGATCAACATCCTAAGAGGCAGCAGCCCGTCTTCGCACGGCACACGCCGTTCAGAATGTCAGCCTGTGTAGGCATGACCCCAGTCTTCAGGACTTGGAGGGCAGCGGCGGCGGGAGACAGCGCGCCGGAACCACCAGCGGGGGCGGAACGGGGCACTTGGTGCAGGGCCCGCGCAGGGGAATGTTGAGGGTGCGGCCCACCCGCAGCGCGGTGGAGGTCAGCCCGTTGGCTCTCTGGATCAGCTTTACGCCGCTGTTGAAGCGGGTCGCCAGGGCACCCAGGGTATCGCCGCTCTTGACCCGGTGGATGGTGACGTTCTGCTCGGGCTGCCTGGAGAGCAGCGGCTGAATGCGGCGGCCCAATTCCTGGCTGCGCCCCGCGAAGTAACGCACGTGAAAGTGATCGCGGTGGCGCCGCGCGTGGCGCACCAGGGATTCCGCGCCGGCGTGGAAGAGCTTGTCGAGCCAGGCCCTGTCCTCGCCCTGCGCCAGCGCGTAGGCGAAGAGCCGCGCCTGAATGCGCTTGTCGACCAGCACGAACTGGACGTCGCCCGTCGTCACCAGCGCCTTGAGCAGCGCCCAGTTGAGCGGCAGATCCATCGCCAGCTCGCGCTTCTTCGAGAGGCGGCCCGGGTCTTCGCCG
>VFKJ01000091.1 GCA_009885595.1 Myxococcales bacterium
GACGCCTGCGTGGCCCCGGGCAGCTGCTTCGACACGGGCACCAGCACGAACCGGCCCGCCCGGCCGCCTCCCGATGGTGACCTGCTCATCACCGAGTGGATGTCTGACCCCGGCGCGGTGGGCGCGGCCAACGGCGAGTACTTCGAGTTCCTGGCCAAGAGCGACTTCGACCTGAACGGGGTGAGCTACCGCATCGGGGCCACCGGGACGCCCAAGCTGATCGCCACCTCGATCAACTGCCTGCCGGCGACGAGCGGCCAGTACTTCCTCATCGGCCGGAACAACAACACCGCCCAGAACGGCAACCTGCCGCCGCTGGTGGCCGTCACCACCACCGCGCTCACCTCGACCAGCGTGGTGGCGCTCTTCAACCCCGACGGCGGCGCCGCCGATTCGGTGACGACCGTGGGCGGGGCGGCGGGAGTTTCCGAGCAGGTGAACCCCAACTTCCTGAACCCGGCCGACAACGACGCCAACCACTGCATCACGCCGGTGGGCACCGTCTACGGCACCAGCGGCAACCGGGGTACGCCCGGCCTCGCCAACGTCTCGTGTCCGTGAGAGCGGCGGCCCTCCTCGCGCTGGTGCTCTGGGGCTGTGGCCCCACCCAGAGCAAGTGCGGGCCCTCGACGGCGCAGGTGGACTTCGTCGTCGACGGAGACACCCTCACGCTGGTGGGCGGCACGAAGATCCGCCTGCTGCTGGTCGACACGCCGGAGACCACCCAGGGCAAGAACGACTGCTATGGGCAGGAGGCCAAGGCGTTCACCGTCAGCCAGGTCGCGGGCAAGACCATCGAGCTCGTCTACGACGAAGCGAGCTGCACCGATCGTTTCGGCCGCACCCTGGCGTACGTGAAGGCCGACGGGGTGGAGCTCAACGCCGAGCTCGCCAAGCGGGGCCTCGCGTGTTTCCTCTTCGTCAAGCCCGGCGGGGAAGCGCGCCAGGAAGAGTTCGCCACTTACGAAGCCGAAGCGAAGACCAATCGCACCGGCATGTGGGGCACCTGCACCCTCATCCCCTGCAGCATGTGACGGCTACGCGGCCGGCCGCTCGAGCGCCACCACCAGCGCGCGGGCCTGCGCCTCTGTCGCACAGCGGTACTCCTGGTGCTTGCCACCCGGACGCTCGACGCGAACGACCCACACGCCGTCGATCTGCACCACCTGTAGGAGGCCCTTGCCGTCCGACATGCGCGGCTCCAGTAGCAGCGGCCGTGCCGCGGCCAACCGACGGAAACTGCGCGCGCGGGGCACGCTCATTTCGACTCTGCAACGTGCAGCTCTGCAAAGAGTAGCCATCAGGGTGACGGCCACTCCCACGCGCTGCGATAGCCGCTCACCTGCTGGGTGAACTCCAGCCACCGGCCATAGAACGGGTGACTGGAGAGCGTGGAGGAGTCCCCCACCACGAAGAGGTGCCTCCGCGGGCGGGTGATGGCGACGTTGAGCCGCCGAAGATCTTCCAGGAAGCCGAGCTGCTGCTCCGCGTTGCTGCGCACCAGGCTGACGATGATCACGTCTTTCTCGCGGCCCTGGAAAGCGTCGACGGTGTCGACCTCGAGCTCGGTCAGGTCGATCAGCTGCTCACGCAGCAGCAGGGCCTGGGCGCGGTAGGGGGTGATCACCGCGAGCTCGCGCACGTCGAGCCCCGCGGCGACCAGCTCACGCACCCGCGCCACCACCAGCCCCGCTTCGCCTTCGTTGCGCAGCGACTCGGTCTGCGGGGCCTTCGTCTCCTCGAAGCCCTTGCCGGCGGTGTCGAGGAAGAGCAGCGGCGGCGCGTCGACGGTGGTGCGCAGCAGCTCTTGCAGCGTGCGGCTGGCGACCGAGGCGTGCGCGCGCAGCTGGCCCCCGTAGGTCTCGTCAGAGGGGAAGCGCATGATGGTCTCGTGCATGCGGTACTGCTCCTTGAGCATGCGCTTCACCTCGTCTCCGAAGTCGGCCAGCAGCCGCTCGAAGAGCGAGGTGCCGAGGCCCTGCTTCGCGGCGTCCATGGAGATGATGGTGGGCGCGAGCTGCTTCGGATCGCCCGCCATCACCACCGTGGGCGCCTTGAGGAACGCCAGCAGCGAGAGCGGCTCGATCGCCTGGGTGGCCTCGTCGAAGAGCGCGACGTCGAAGTCCTCGCCCCGAAGGATGCGACCCTCGAGCATCGAGAGGGTGGCGCACACCACCTGCGCGTTCTCGAGGATCGATCGCAGCGCCTTCTTCTCGAGCACGCGGGCGTCGTCCATCATCTTGTAGGCCTCGGCGCTCGCCTCGCGGGCGTTGCCGAAGCGTTCCCGGCTGCGGCCGCGCTCGCGCTGCTTTCGCGCGTAGCCCAGCAGCTCGAAGGCGTCTTCGAACAGCTGGCGCGCGAGCTTGCGATCGGGGTGGTCCTCCACCAATAGATCGAGGGTGTGTTCCTGCAGGTGCGGCAGCACGCGCGCCGGGTGGCCCACGCGCACGGCGGACAGGCCCGCGTCGAGGCAGAGCTCGAGCAGGTGATCGACCGCGGCGTTGCTGGCGGCCGTACAGAGGATGCGCTTGCCCTGCGCGCCCCACTGCGCGGCGAGCTCCGAGAGCACGGTGGACTTTCCCGTGCCCGGCGGCCCGTGGATCAGCGCCACGTCGCGCGCACAGAGCGCGAGCGAGACGGCCTCATGCTGCTCGGGGTTCAAGGGGCGGCGCGGGGTGAAGACCGGGGCCTTCTCGAAGCGCGGGGGGAGATTGCCCAGCAGGATCTCGCGGCGGTCCCGCTTCTGCCCGCTGTCCATCGCCTGCCACTTCGCCAGCGCCGACTTCGCGCGATCGAAGGTGACGTCGTTGGCGGTGACGTCGAGGCGCAGTCGGCCCTCCCCCATCCACGGCGGCGGCGGGCGATCGAAGGCGACCACCACGCTGGTGCGGGTGGCGCTGACCACGGTGCCGGACGGCGGGGACTCGATCTCCGCCTTGCGCGGCGAGACGGTGAGCAGATCGCCCGGCCCCAGCTTGGTCGAGAGCCGCCGCTTCGACTCGTGCATGAAGGTGATGAGGTAGCGGCCGCCCAGCCCCAGCGCTTCTTCGGTGGTCTCCACGTCGAGCACCACCAGGCCGCGCGCTTCCAGCTCGGCCAGGGGCAGCGTCTGCTTCTCCAGCGCGAGGCGAGACCGCTCGGCCTGGCGCTCCAGCTCGAGCAAGCGGGTGAAGCGCGCGAAGTGTTCGACGTCCCGGCTCATGGCTCGACTCAATAACCTCTTCGGGCGAAAAGCGGGGAGGGAGGGAAATACCTGCGCCGGTTACTGTTCGCGTCGATGAACCACCTCGCCCACGAGCCCTCTCCGTACCTTCGCCAGCACGCGAACAACTCGGTCGACTGGCACCCCTGGGGCCCTGCCGCCCTCGAGCGCGCCCGGAAGGAAGACAAGCCGGTGCTGCTCTCCATCGGCTACTCGGCCTGCCACTGGTGCCACGTGATGGCGCACGAGTCGTTCGAAGATCCGGTGATCGCCAGGGCGATGAACGAACACTTCATCAACGTGAAGGTCGATCGCGAGGAGCGCCCGGACGTCGATCAGCTCTACCAGGGCGTGGTGCAGCTGATGGGCAAAGGGGGCGGCTGGCCGCTCACCATCTTCATGACGCCCGCCCTCAAGCCCTTCTACGGGGGCACCTACTTTCCGCCCGCCCCGCGCCACGGCCTGCCGTCGTTCGCGGCGCTGGTGGAAGGCATTGGGCTCGCGTGGAAGACCGAGCGCTCGGAGCTCGAGGAGCAGGCGCAGACCTTCGAGCGCGGCCTCACCGAGTACGCCGCGCTGGGGCTCGATCGAAAGCCGGGCGCGTGGTCGCTGGAAGACCTGAAGCAGGCCGGCGCGGCGATGAGCGCGCGCCTCGATCTCGAGCTGGGAGGCTTCGGCACGCGCGGCCCGAAGTTCCCCAACCCCATGAACCTCGCCTACCTCTTCCGCTCGTGGCGCCGGACCGGTGACGAGCGCTGCCGCGACGGCGCCCTGCTCACGCTCGAGAAGATGGCGTTGGGTGGAATTCACGATCACCTGGGCGGCGGCTTTCACCGCTACTCGGTGGACGAGCGGTGGCTGGTGCCGCACTTCGAGAAGATGCTCTACGACACCGCGCAGCTCCTTCACCTCTACGCGGAGGCGCAGCAGCTCGCGCCCAGGCCGCTGTGGGGCGAGGTGGTGGAGCGCGCGGTGGACTGGCTCGAGCGGGAGATGACCGCGCCTGGCGGCGGCTTCTTCTCGGCGCAGGACGCCGACAGCGAAGGCGAAGAGGGCCTCTTCTTCGTGTGGCGGCCCGAGGAGATCGACGCGCTGCTCTCGCCTGCTGACGCTTCGCTGGTGAAGGCGCACTTCGGGATCACCGCGCAGGGCAACTTCGAAGGCGCGGCGACCGTGCTCGCCGTGCAGGGCCCGGTGGCCGAGGGCGATCGCGTGCGCCTGGAGCGCGCCCGCCAGCAGCTGTTCGAGGCCCGCTGCAAGCGGGTGGCGCCGGGGCTCGACGACAAGATCCTCGCGGGGTGGAACGGGTTGATGATCCGGGGGCTCGCCTTCGCCGCGCGCGTCTTCGGGAAGCCCGAGTGGACCGAGCTGGCGAGGCGCGCCGCGGACTTCGTGCTGGGGAACATGCGGCACTCCGATGGCACGCTGTTCCGCTCGGTGCAGCGCGGTGAGGCGCGTCACGCCGGCATGCTCGAGGACTACGGCGACCTCGCCGCCGGGCTGGTCACCCTCGCGCAGACCACCGCCGAGCCGAAGTACCTCGAGGCCGCGGAGCAGTTGACCGATCTCGCCTTCGAGCTCTTCTGGGATGAGGGGAAGCAGGCGTGGCTGGCCGCGCCCAAGGGCACGAAGGACCTGCTGGTGCCCACCTACGCGCTGCACGACAACGCGTTCCCCTCGGGGGCGTCGACCATCACCGAGGCGCAGCTGGCGCTCACGGCGATGACGAGCAAGTCGCGGCACCTCGAGCGGGCCAACACCTACCTCGAGCGAATGAAGGACCAGGCGGTCGAGAACCCGCTGGGGTTCGGGCACCTGCTGCTCGCCGCGGACACCCTGATGGATGGCGCGGCCGAGCTGACCCTGGTGGGTCCCCCTCCCCTGCTCACCAGGCTGCAGGCGGTGATCGACGCGACGTATTTGCCGACCGTGTCGCTCCTGAGGC
>VFKJ01000483.1 GCA_009885595.1 Myxococcales bacterium
GAGGGTTGGGGAGAGGAGGCGAGCCCGGGGTCTCACCCCTCTCCCCGACCCTCTCCCCTGGGGGGGAGAGGGGGACAGTGTTTTTCCTCTTCGTCATTTCTCGTGCGCACCCGTGACGACGATCCGCATGCCCGCGCCGCGGCCGCGCACCTCTTCCCGGTACATCTGCTCGGCATACGGCGGCGGGTGCACGAACTTGCCCTCGCTGCTCGCCCGCACCCTGAAGTGGAAGGTGTACGTCCCGCGCGGAAGCTCGGTGAAGTAGTACCGGACCTCCGAGTCCATCCGCTGCACGAAGGTGGGGTTGATCGAGTCCGCCTGGCTGGGCTTCGCGTCACTGCCCGCGGTCTCGAGGTTGGGATTGAGCGGCTCGAGCCCGGCGGCGATCGGCACCACCAGCGCCACGTGGTGCCGCAGCTCATCGGTCACCAGCTGCGCGTGGATCTCGAGGATCTCCCCGAGCGGCACCGCCAGCGTCGTCCCGGCCTTGTCATCGTGGTGCGTGAGCGCCGACCCATCGCCGTGCAGCCACGTCAGGCTGCGCGACACGATGAAGCCGTCCTTCTTCGCTTCCACCGACTGCCCCGCGCCGCCGGGCAGGAACTTCTGCTGCACCCGGGCGCTGAGCTTGCCGCCGCTCACGGTGATCCCCAGCGCAGCGTCGGTCTCCAGCGTGCGGCGGCCCGCGCGCTTGTTCTCGTCGAGCACCGCGGCCTCGGCGCCGGCGATCGCCACCGTCGTCTTCGGCTGCGGCGTGGTGTTCTTCTCGAGGTACGTGCCGAGCGCCGCCAACGCGCGCCGGTTCGCGTGGGTGCTGCCAAACCCGTACTGCGCGTTTGCCCGAGAGAGCAGCGCGTCCCGAATCATCGTGTGCTTCGGGTTCGCGGGATCCACCCGCAGCAGCGCTTCCCACACCGCTGCCGTGGTGGCCGCTGACGAGCCCAGGTACAGGCCGTCCCACTTCGCGCGATCACCCCGAATGCCGTCGAACTGCTGCTGACCCTTCACCAGCTTGAAGACCACGCTGTCCCACAGCTCACCCTTGAGCGCGCCGAGGTTGGTCTGGAAGGTGTTGGGCCGCTCCGACATCGCGTAGGTGAGATCGGCGAGGGCGACGGCGCCCATCGACTTGCGCTTGGCGAACAGCTCCACGAGGTAGTTCTCGTCGAGCTCACCCACGCGACCGAGCGCCCGCAGCGCGGCGGTCTGCTGGTCGTAGCGGTACTCCGCCCACAGCCCGTTGAAGTCGGTGCGGAGCACCCGCTTGAGCGCGTCCGTCGCCCGGCGCAGCACGGCGTCATCGACCGTGATGCCGGCCTTGCGGGAGGCGATCATGAACTCCACGCCCTGCGCGGTGAGCGCCACGTCGCCGCGGCCGCCGGGCCAGTAGCTGAAGAAGCCCTGCTCATCCTGGTGCTGCTTGAGCTCGTCGAGGATCCGCTTCGACGACGCCTGCACTTGCGGGGTGAACCGGGTGTCGAGCTCGAGCTTCTTCAGGAACCCGCCCAGCGCGAGATCCGGAGACACCTGGCTCATGCGCTGCTCGAGGCACCCGTGCGGATACGCGGAGAGGTACTCGAGGCCCGAGGCGAGCTCGAGTAACCCGACCTGGTTGGTGAAGACGATGGTCTGGCTGCCGGTGCCCGGCCTCGGCTTCTCGGGGAAGTCGGGGCCCTTCGAGGCGCCCGGCTCGAGCGTGGTGAACAGCGCCCGCTTCTCGATCGCGCGATCCGGCAACAACGGCAGCTTCACCTCGAACGCGTCGCCGGCCTTGTCGGAGAGCCTGGTCACGTCCACGCGCACGGTGAGCGCAGTGTCCTTCGCGGTGGTGACGCTCTTCACCGTCGCGGGCGTGAGCACCGAGAGCGCCTTGTTCGCGCGCAGGTCGATCTTCTCCTGGCTCGAGGCCTTGCCGTCGATGGCGCCGGTGATCTTGATGTCCACCACGCCGGGGCCTTCGGCGCCTTCCACCAGGCGCGCCACGGCGCCCGGCCAGAAGCTGTCGCCCATGCGCACGAAGCGCGGCAGCTGCGGCTGCACCAACACCGGCAACCGCACCTTGAGCGAGCTCTGCTTCACGCCGAAGCGCATGCCGCCGGAGACCGCGACCGCGCGCACCCGGAACGTCGTGAGATCGTCGGAGAGCGTGACGGGCACCACCAGCTTGCCGCTCGCCGGCACGATCAAGGTGGCCGCGTAATAGGGCACGGTCCTGAAGTCCTTGCGCACCATGCGCTTGGTGCCGTTGTTCTCCTCGTCACCACCGTCACCGCCGGGCTCTTCCTCGAGCTCGGACACCCGGCCGACGACCAGGTTGCGCGAGTCGCGGATGCTGACCGCGCGCTGGTTGCGCTTGATGAGCTCGCTGAGCGGATCGAGCGGGCCTTCCTTGGCGAGCGAGAGGACGGCCTCGTCGACCAACCACAGCGTCACCTCGCCGCCGACGGGCTTCTTCTGATCGTCGGTGAGCGTCACCACGAAGTCGTGTTTGGTGCCCGGGCGCGCGAGCTCGGGGTGCTGCACGTTGACGAGCACCAGGTTCTTCGTCGGCTCGATCTGGAGATCGATGGAGGACGCCACCGTCGCCGGCTTGTACCGCGCGTCATCCGTCTTCCCTTCGCCGAGGCGGCCGCGCATCAGCACCACGTGCAGCGGCAGGTTCGGCACGAAGCGATCAGTCACCGGCACGTCGATCACCGCCTTGCTGCCGGCGATGTCCTTCCACAGGTAGCGGTTGCCTGACGGCTCCTCGATCACCACCAGCGCGCGGCCCGACGCGAAGGGGCTCTGCACCAGCACGTGCGCGGTCTCCCCGGGGCTGTAGCTCTTCTTGTCGGGCTTGAGCTCGAACACGCCGTCGCGCGACTTCTGCCAGGACTGCGGCGTGGATCCGCCGATGTAGAGATCCGCGGAGAGCGTCTGCACCCGGCCCAGCTTGTCGCGCGCGAACAGCTCGACCACGTACACGCCGGAGTCGGTCACCGGGAAGGCGTACGAGGCGGCCTCGGCTGCGCTGGTGAGGAT
This sequence comes from Myxococcales bacterium, assembly GCA_009885595.1. GTDB lineage: Bacteria > Myxococcota > Myxococcia > Myxococcales > Myxococcaceae > Archangium_A. The sequence goes on from VFKJ01000483.1 coordinate 3,025, forward strand.
CTTCTCGGCGACCTGCACGTCTTCTTGATCGGTCTGATACTTCGCCGCGCCCGTCGCGAAGCTCGTCTCGCGCAAGGTGGAGTGCCACACCCGGCGGAAGAGCCGCACGCGGATCTCCTGGCCCTTGATCGGCTTGTCGTCGACGCCGACCGCGAGCACCTCGGGCTTCAGCTCGGTCGCCTTCTCCAGGTAGCGGGGGATCTTCAGGCCCAGCACGAACGAGGGCAGCGCCTTGACGTCGGTGGTGGTGGTGACGGGCTGCTCGTCGGGCCCGGTGACCGTGGCCTCGAAGCGGTACACCCGCGGGCTGCCGTCGAGATCGAGCTGCGGGTTCATCGTGATCTCCGCCGCGCCGTTGTCGTCGAGCTCGCCCTGCTGCGAGGTGACGCCCGGCGCCTGCTGCGAGGCGGGGCGCGCGAACTGGGTGCTGTTGGCGAAGAGGAACCCGGGCAGCCCTTTGGGGACCCAGTCGTACGGGCGCTGGGTGACGCTCCACGCGATCGGCTGGTTCGCCACGTTGCCGCCCGCGTAATAGCGAGCGAGCGCCTTCACCTTGAACGGCTGATCGTTGCGCACGCGCAGGGCGCCGGTGAGCTGCACCTCGAAGGTGGGCACCCGGTACGCCTCGATCTTGAAGCTGCGCCGCGCGAGGAACGACTCGGGGTTCTTGTCGTAGAGCGAGAGCTGGTAGTCGCCCGTCGGCACGTCGGCTTCCTTGAAGGTCGCCTCGAGGCCGCCGAGCGCCGAGGTCTTCACCGTCACCGGGTAGGCGGTGCCGTCCGGGCCGATCACCTGGATGCCGTAGCGCTTCAGGTCCGCCGGTATCCGCAGCTCACCGCTCACGCGGCTGCGCACGAAGGCCTTGATGAACACGGGCTCGGTCGGGCGGTAGATGCCGCGCTCGGGGAAGATGAAGCCCAGGGTGGTGTCGTTCACCGGCCCGGGGATCGACTTCGACAACAGCCACGACAACCACGAGTCGGAGCTCGACCAATGGTTGTTCGCGAACACCGGCATCCGCTCGCGGGGATCGAGCACCAGCACGTCGTCACCCGAGGTCACCGAGACGCGGCTGATGGAGTCCCAGCCCAGCGGCGCCACCGCAACCCGGCCGTCGGCGTCGGTGGTCTGGGTCAGCTCCACGGGCTTCTGCGGAACGCCGGCGAGGCCCTCGAGCTTCACCGTCGCGCCCCGCACGCCGTCGCCCGAGTCGAGCGCGCGCACGTAGAGCACCGCCCGGCCCGTCTCTTCCACCGAGGTCATGGAGAGGTTGGTGATCTGCACGCGCATGTACGCGCGCTCCGAGCGGCCGGTGAGGCGGCGCAGGCCGATCAGGTACGTGCCCGGGCGGTTCGTGCCCACCACGTCATCGAGCAGCGGCTTCAAGTCGAGGCCGAAGGTGGTGGCGCCCGACTTGTCCTGCAGCGGGAGATCGACCAGCCGCGAGACCAGCGGGCTGCCCAGCAGGCGAATGTGCCGCGAGAGCGAGCTCGCGTCGGCGTACCCGCCTGGAGACGTCGGAATCGCCGGCTCTTCGCCTGGGAAGGGCGGATCGCTCTGCTCGTCGATCACCACCGGAGAGGTGGGGAACGGCCAGAGGCCGGCGTGCATCGGATCGACCCGGTACACGCGCACGTCGGCGCGCGCCTCGCCGTAGCCACGCAGGGCGAGCGTGCGAGGACCCTTCGCTTCCAGCATCGCCGTGCCCTGTTGCCAGGCGAGGAACGGCGTCTTCCAACCGAGGTGGAAGTAGACGTCAGCGGCCTTCACCTCACGCAGCGGGCGCTGGGCGTCGTCGCGAATCGGGGCGCTCGCCAGCGACAGCTTGTAGAGCGTGTCGGGGACGAACTTGCCCACCAACTGCACGCGCGAGCCGTAGGACTGGAAGCGCAGATCGGGCACGGAAGGCTCGAGCCGCACCAGCTTGCGCAGCGAGGTGAGCGTCAGGTCCGCCACCGCTGCGGAGAAGACGAGCTGCGGTTGATCGCCGCGGTTGCCGCAGCCCAGCGCGAGATCCTTGGGCGTGGAGGCGCCGCCGACCAGCGGGAAGACCGCGTTGCCGCAGCGCACCTCGGTCAGGGTGAAGGGGGTGCGCGTGGAGGCGCGGCCCTGCCACAGCGTGGTGCCTTCGGTGCCGAGCGCGAGGCTGACGCCCACCACCAGTTGCCGGCCTTCGGGCACGTCTTCGTCGAGGGTGATGGTCCAGGTGGCGGGATCGCGGTGCGAGGCGCGGGGCAGGGGGGCGAGCGCGTAGCTGTTCACCTTGCGCGCGGGTGAGTCGCCCAGGCCCGGGAGATCGCGGATCTGCAGGGTGAGCATCTTCTTGAGCGAGGCCACCGGGTAGGCCTGCGGGAAGGTGAGGGTGAGCACGCGGAAGGGACGCAGGCCTTCGCTGCCCGGCGAGGGCGACATCGCCGAGGGCGCCGACATCATGGTGGTGAGGATCTTCCGGGCGCCGCCGGCTTCGATGGAGAAGCGCGCCAGGGCGGGCCACGGCTCGGCGGGGCGGAACTGCAGGGTGCGCTTGTCGACCCAGATCCAGGCGCCGGGCCAGTCGGGGGAGATCTTCAGGCGCTTGGCGCCGTCGTCGGCGTTGGCCTTGTCGGCGACTTGATCGGACGGGAAATAGACGGTGATGGGATCGAAGCCGCGCAGGAACTGCTCGGGCAGGAGCGAGGTGCCGCCGACCGGGCGCTGACCTTGATCTGCGGGGCGGTACTGCGCCTGGGCGCTCAGCGAGAACAGCGCGAGGGCGAGGAAGAGCCACCGTTCACCCCGAGCGAAGTCGAGGGGCCCGCGAGCTCGTCCCTCGACTCCGCTCGGGATGAACGGGGTGGGGACTGGTTTCGTGTCAGCGGCTCGGTGATTCATTGCGGCACTCCAGACAAGGCGGCTCATCGGGACACCCCGACACGGCCGAAGAACTCACGCAGGTACTCTTCCGGCACGTCGTTCTTCTCGCCGGACAACCCCAGCAACACCGGCTTGAACGCGAGCGGCACCGCGCCCGGCGCCGGCGGATTTCTCACCGTCAGCAGGAAGCGGCCCTTCTCCAGGCCGAGGTACTGGTGGCACCCCTCGCCCACGAGCTGGTACCCGTCGTTGTACACGGCGCACTCGAGCAGCTCGCTTTTGGCCTGCACGCCCAGCCCCAGCTTCCCCTTGTTGGCGGTGTCGAACCTGAACAGCCGCACCTCGCCGGGCGCGAGCCAGTCTTCGCCGCCCACGCCTTCCACCAGCTGCGTCACCGGCTCCGAGGTCCACCGCAACGAGCCCGGCTGCGCCCGCCCCGCGAACGGCCGCACCAGCAATCGATAGGTGCCAGGAGAGAGCACCCGCACCAGCTCGCAGCCCGTGTCGAGCCCGTCGACGCTCAGCAGATCGTTTCCGCGGAACAGCCCGCACACGCCGCTCTCCGCCGCGACGCGCACCACCGCTTCCTTGTCGAGCACCAGCGTCTTGTCGATGCGCCCGCTCTGCAGCGGCACCGCCACCGACGAGGTCAGCGCCGCGCCCGGCACCACCGGCAGCTCGATGCCCAAGCGCGCCCAGCGCTCGCGACCCGGCACGTGCACCATCGCGCGCAGGGGGCCGACGCCGTGCTCGATCAGCAACTCCGCCCCCGACCTCGCCGGCACCTTCGCCTTGCACGAGGCGAGGCGCGTGCCGTCGGACAACGCCACCGTGCAGCGCAGCGCGCCGTCGATGGTCGCCATGCGCTCCGAGTCATTCGCCGGCACCGACAGCCGCACCGTGCCCGGCGCCCGCGGAGAGTCTTCGTACAGCCCGGTGAAGGCCACCGTCGCCGCGCCGCCCTCGAGCAGCACGGTGGTCACGTCGGCCTGGCCCGCGGAAGCCACCAGCACCACGCTCCCGCCCTGACCGGTGAGCACGCAGCGGCGCAGATCGCCGGTGGGCGCGCACAGATCGAGCGCGGCGCCCGCGTCATCGATCAGCACGGCCCACGCGTCCTTCGGCAACGTCACCTCGAGCCGCGCGCGCGAGTTCTTCGGCAGTCCGAAGCGGCCCACACCGGCGAAGGTGAGGCGCTTGCGCCCGGTGGTGAGCGAGTCCATTCGCTCGGGCACCGTCACCGCGCGGCGCACCAGGCGGGTGTCGAGGTCCTGCTCGGAAGGCGCCCACAGGCGCGAGGTGATCTCGGTGCCCACGCGGCTGGCCGCGAAGCACGAAGCGTCTCGGCGCTCTCGCACCGTGCCCGCCCCGTCGAACGCACACGAGGGCGCGGACCGCTCGCCGTGCTGCACCCGCGCCTCGAGGAGGAAGAGCGACTTGTTGCCCGCCTTCACCACCTGCACGAACGGCTGCTTGCCCAGTGGCAAGGAGAACGGCTTGTCGTCGGCGGTGGCCACGTTCTCGTCGAGCGGCAGCGGCTGGGCCCTGGTGCCGATGCCGGAGAACACCGTCGCGCCGGCTTCCAGCGAGACCTCCGGGCCGCACGGGCGCAGCAGGCCCGTCTCGGTGGCGCCGAGGCAGAACACCTGCGCGCTGGTGCGATAGCGCCCCGCGTGCGCCACGTTCACCACCAGCGCGCCGTCACCCGGCAGCTCTCCCGCGGCGCCCTGGGCGATGGGGCGCGTGCGCAGCGAGGTCACCACCGCGGCGGTGCCGTCGGTCGTCCACAACCGCACCCGGAACTTCTGCAGCTGCGGCCGCACCAGCAGGGTGCAGTCATTCACCCGGCTCTTGCGGTGCACCACGAGGCCCTCCGCCGTCTCCAGCGCGCAGGACAGCGGCGTCTTCCCCTGGGCGCGCACCGAGACCTCCTGCACTGCATCCTTCTCCGCCACCGGGATCGCGAACGACACCACCGAGGCGGCGAGCGAGAGTTTGGTGCCATCCACCAGGGGGCCCTTGTCCTCCACCGCGGGCAACGAGACCGTCAACTTCGTCTCGCCGGGTCGCTGCGTCTCGCTCTCGATCAGCAGGGTGTACTTGCCCTTGAGCACGGGCTCCGCGATCGCGCAGTTCCAGTCAGAGCCGTTCTCACTCCCCTCGAGCACCAGCCGGCCCTTCTCGTCCAGCAGGCGGCAGCGCACGTCGACCTCGCCGACGGTGCGCAGGCGCAGGGTACCGTCGCGCGGCACCAACAGCGGCACCACGGAAGGCGCGGGCAGGGTGCGCGTCATGCCCGGCAAGAGCGTCGCCGAGCCCAGGTGCAGTTGGTAGGTGACGCCCACGTCGCCGCGGGAGTGTTCGGTGAGCAGCTTGTATTGACCTGCCGGCAGGGTGAGCTTCACGCCCGACGGAGGCGGCGGCGCAGCGCTCGCCTGGGCCACCTCCACCGGCGCGGTGGTGACCTCCTCCTCCCCGCCTTCTCCTTCGCCTTCCTCGCCGCCGTACTCGCTCTCCGGCGGGGCCTCGCCTTGATCTTCGCCGCTCTCGGCCTCGTACGACTCGCCGTCACCGGTCTCGGTGGGCTGCATCGGCGGCACCACCTCGACCGCCTTGGGCGCCTTGTCCTTCTCCAGCAGGAACACCCGGGCCTGCATCCCGCCGGTCAGCACCGCGTCGAGCTGGGTCTCGCCCTCGAGGGTGAAGAGGAACTCGTCCTTCCCGTCGGTGCCGAGCTCGGCGGTGTACCAGGTGAAGTACTCCAGCTTGTGCGGCTTGTTCCCCTTGAGGGTGACAGCCTCGCGCACCTTGCGCAGCTGCGTGCGGCGCATCGACTCCACCGTGAGCGGGAGCTGGGTCCACAGATAGGTGCCGGGCTTGAGCTCGCGCGTGCCCACGCACGCCGACGGCACCGGCTCGATCGGCCACCCGTCGGGATCGTCGATGCGGCAGGGCATCGAGGAAGTGCCCTGCGCAGAGGTGCCCAGCTCGTACTGGCCCTGGGCCTTCACGGTGAGCTTCTGCTGCACCAGGTCGTTGGCCTCGACGCGGAAGTACTGCTCACCCTCGCCGGTGAGGCCGGGGAACTCGCGCACCGGCCGCTTCGAGAGCGTCATCGCCCCACGCCCCCGGCTCGCCCCCGCGGTGGTCGCGGTGAAGAGGTACCGGCCCTTCTGCAGGTAGGTCTGGATGAGGCAGTTGCGGCCGCGGCCACCGCCCTCGTTCTGCGCCACGCCGTCGATCACCGGCGTACGCAGCCGGCAGTTGGTCGACAGCAGCCCCTGCGTCGTCACGTTGTAGAGCCCGGCCGCTTCCACGTCGAACATCACCGCCTGCGTCTGGTTGGCGGCGAAGTCGAAGAAGGTCGGCACGTCGGGCGAGATGCGGGCCATCGGCGTGAGCGTGGGCGAGTACGAGACCGGCGAGGCCAGCGCAGGCACCGCGCCCGAACGCGACACCGTGAGGTTCACCGGCTGATCGCCGGGGTTGGACAGCGTGAGCACGTCGCTGGCCGCGGGCAGGGCGCACTCGCCCCCGCTCTTCGGCAACGGTCCGCCCTTGAAGGCGCAGCCAAACGCGCCCCCACCCGACGCGCGCGCGGCCGTGGGGGCGGTGAACGCCACCGGCAGCGCGATCGTCTGCTTGCCGTCGAGCTGCAGGTGCACCGGCTGGTTGGCGTTGAGGGGCAGCGACTGCACCGTCAGCCCCCGCACGGTGACCGTGCCCTGCCGGTTGAGCGTGAGCCGGTAGTACGAGTCTTCCAGCGCGACCGAGGGAAGGAGACAGCCGCCCTTCGAGGCGATCGCCCTGGCGCTGGGGTCACCGTCGGGCGCGATGCTCAAGGACTCCACGCCCGAGAGGCCGCCGGAGAGCTGCAGCTGGTACACGCCGGGGTCGAGCGCGAGCAGCTCGTTGCACTCGGTGGGCTCGGGCTTCGACTGGCTGAGCCGCTTGAGCTTGCCCTGGCCTTCGACCTTGTAGACCTCGCAGGTGCTCTTGCGGCCGCCTTTGGTGGTGATGCGGAAGCGGCGCGAGCTGAGGCCCACGCGCTGGAAGACGTTGCCGCCTCTCACCTCGAACCAGATGACCGCGCCGCTTTCATAATTGAACTCCCGCTCGAGCTTCTCGCCGTCACCCAGCGCGATCACGCTCTGCGCGACGATGCCGGCCACCTCACCGTTGGGCCGCAGCTGCTCCAGCTGGCAGCTCAGCGGCGCCGAGTCGGTGTCGTTGGGCAGATCGTGCACGCCGACGAGATACGTGCCCTTGCTCGCCTTGAAGCCCAGCTGCGTGGTCGAGGGCCCGTAGTAGCCGCCGAAACCCGCGCTGGTGGAATCGGAGCGGTAGCTCGCCCACTCCACGTGGCCGCGCGTGCCTGGAGGACCCCGCACCAGGAACGCGCTCAACGAATCGCGCCCGTCCATCAGCACGCTGCACTCCGGGCCCAGCGAGCCCTTCTCGATCCGGCAGGACGCGTACGGCGAGCGCACGTTCGCGCGAATCGCCTGCAGGTCCACCGGAGAGGGCGGGGCCACCTCGAGGGTGAGCACGCCCGCGAGGTACTCGGAAGGCACGGCGACCGTGAAGACGCCGGAGGCGGGCAGGGTGAAGCCGACGCTGCGCTCCGCGGGACCTGGGCGGAAACCGGTCTCGACGGTGAGCGCGTCGTCGACCGAGCTGCCGGTGACGGTGGTGGAGTCGCGGCCGTAGACGATCAACTTGTACTCGCCGGCCTCGAGCTGGCCGTCGAGCCACCACTCGTGCACCGGCTGCCCGGGCCGGGGCGAGAACTGCTGGCGCCAGGGCAGCTCGGGCTCGAGCCACTCGCCGTTCTTCCACAGCCGCACGTCGCCCGCGTGCCGCCCCGAGACGCGCACCCAGGGAGTGCCGCGCTCCTTGAGCGAGAGCCAGAAGGTCGCCTGCTGCCGCGGCTTGAGGGTGGTGAGGACGCCCGAGCCGGGCACCAGCCGCGGCGGGCTCGCGTTGAGCTCGGTGAAGGGCGTGGCGGCGATCGTCACCGGGCCCTTGCCGCGCCTGGGCGACTCCAGCCGCACCTTGTATTGACCCGCATCCAGCAGCAGGTCGAGCTCGCAGTTGGCGCCGCCCACGTTGCCAGCGTGCGCGAAGGGGCCGCGCACGCGATCGATGATCGTGCACGAAGTCCCCGCGGCGCTGCGGGCCGAGAGGTGGATGGCGGCGGCTCCATCGAGCGTGAGCAGGACCTCCTGTCGGCCGGTGCCCGGCACCGACGACGTGGAGAGGGAGGCTGCGTTGACGACGAGGAAACAGAGGGCAGGAAGAAGCGGAGCCATCGGCGCCGGACCGTAACAGCAAGGGTTGGGCCGCTCGGCCTTTCTCCGCGCAGGGGTGGTGTGGCTGCCGCGAGCGAGCGCGGCTCGCCTGATGAGTGAGGCTGGCTAGCCGCGAAAACCACCTCAGGAGCGCTCCTGCGCTATGAAAGAGCCATGCTGACCCGCTTGTACGTAGACAACTACAAGAGCCTCGTGGACTTCGAGTTCAGGCCGCCTGAGCTCTGCGTCCTCATTGGCGAGAACGGGTCTGGCAAGACCAGCATCGGATCGGTCCTCCACGCGCTGACGAGGTTGGTCGTGGAGGGCCACGCAGCGGAAGACGCGTTTCCCTCTCGCACGCTGTGCCGCTGGTCCAAGAATGACACTCAGAGGATCGAGGTCGACTTCAGAGGTGCGATGGGCGACTTCCGCTACGCCGTTGAGTTGCGGCACGACCTGACGCTCGGTGCGGTGATCGTCGCGTCTGAATGGCTACGCCATCTGGGCGAGACCGTCTTTCGTTCGCAGGACGGTGTCGTCAGCCTCTTCGGAGATCTGATCGCGGCCCCTGAGGATCCAGATGCAAAGGCGAAGACGACCTTCCCATTTGACCGAAGACGCTCCTTTCTCTCTACCGCGGACGTCGGTTCGCTTCATACCCGTCCGAGCTTGTTTCGAGGCACGCTTCAGTATTTGCGAGTGCTGAAGCCTGATCCTTCGAGAATGCTCGGGCGAAGCGAGCGCGATTCACGGCGGTTGGAGCGAGATGCCAGCAATCTCGCTTCGTGGTTCCGGTGGGTCTCCCAGAATCTGCCCGAACGGCTCAACCACTACTTCGAGAACCTCCGGGCAGTGCTGCCCGGCTTCAGGACCCTGAGGGCGGAGGACGCAGGCACGGACGTGAAGGAAGTGCGCGCGGTGTTCGCTGCACCAGGTGGCGAGTCCAGCTTCTCGTTGGACGCCCTTTCCGAGGGCCAGCGGCAGTTACTCATGCTCTACCTGCTGCTCGAGACCGTGGGTCCATGGACGACGCTCTTCCTGGACGAACCGGACAACTTCATCTCGATTCGCGAAGTTCAGCCTTGGCTCGCGGAATTGGAGCGGGTTCTTCAAGAGCGAGGTGCCCAGGCGATCATCGTTTCACACGGCACCGAGGCCATGAACTATCTGGGCTCGCGACACGCCTTCGTCGTGACGCGGCCGAATGGTGGGCCTACGTGCATCGCGCCGCATGATGGGAGCGACGGCTCCACTCCTTCTGAAGTCGTCTTGTACGGCAGCGGCACTGAGGCGATGGCTTCCAAGTGACCTTTCGTTTCCGCGCGCTCGTCGAAGACAAGGGCCACGAAGCGCTCGTCCGAGGACTGCTCGATCGAAGCGGCTCGTCGCGAAACCTCCATGTCGTTCCGCCCCCAAACGGCAGAGGAGCAGGAGAGCAGCATGTCCGAAAGCACCTGCCGGACTTCGTCAGGGATCTGAGGACGAAGCGGAATCAACAAGCGCTCTGGGGCCTCGTCGTCGCGGATGGCGATGTAATGGGGTTCCAGCGCAGGCGAGCCATCCTCATGGAGGAGTTGGTGAAGGCGGACCTCGGGCCCCTCACTCAGTCAGACCGGGTCCTGTTGCTGATTCCAACGCGTAACGGGGAGACCTGGGCGTGGTGCCTTCTCGGAAACGAGGTCGACGAGACCACCGACTTCAAGGGCCACCTCGCCCAGGCGAACTTGCGCAAGACGTTCTGCGACCACTGGCTGCCCCCTCGACCCTCCGAGCCTCCATCGCTCATCGATGCGCGCTCGGAGTGGGCGCGGCTCCCGTAGATCTCTTCTGGCGACGGCCCCTGTCAGCGCGCCTTCGCCGCGGCGGCTGAGACCGCGGTGCTGCCAGTCTCTTTTCGCAGCGCCTGCAGGTCGCCACCCAGGGCGAAGTCGAGCAGCTCGCGCAGCGCCGGCTCGGCCGCCGCACCCGCGGGGAGCAGGTGCTTTCGCACCACCGCAAGATCGCCCGACACCAGCAGCGCCACCCGCAGCGGGGTCCGGGTGACCCCCTCGAGGTAGCGGGCGAAGTCACCCGGCCGCGCCGTGCCCAGATAGTCACCCACGCTGCCCGCCAGCGCTTCCCGCTGCGCCGAGGAGAGCGCCTTGCCCAGCCGCTTGACCTCTGCCGCCAGCCGCTTCGGATCCGCCTTCGACACGTAGGCCTTGTGGCCCAGGCACAGCGCCGCCTCGAAGAGCACCTCGAGCGCGTCGGGTGGAAGGTGCTGGGCCAGGTTCAGCTCGGGCCGCAGCCAGGTCAGGCTCAGGCCGCACAGCGCGTGCTGGGCTGCGCGATCCTTGCTCGCGAGTAGCTGCTCACCCACCACCACGCTGGGCGGAAAGGTCGCCAGCAGCTTCACGCCCACCGCGTCGTCGGGGTGCGCCTGCCGCCGGCTCGAGGTCTGCGGCGCGAGGTAGGGGGAATACAGGTCGGGTTCCTCGAGGCCCAGCTGCCGCCCCACCAACAGCAGATCGACGAGGGCGGGGTGGGTAGCGGTGCGCGGGTGAATGGCGTGCTTCTTCTCGTGAAGGCCGAAGTCCGAGACGGACTGCGCGTTCTTCTGCGCCCAGGGGAGGAAGATCACCCCCATCAGATCGGCGACCGGCCCGCGCGCCAACGGGTGGAGCAGCAGCTCGCGCCAGGCCCGCTCGGACACTGGCGCGCGGAACACCGGCGGGGTGGTCACGAAGGGGGCGAGGCGCTCGAGCAGCGCCCGGTGCTGCGGCGTGGCGGTCCCCGTCACCTCGGCGGCGCGCGCAGCCAGCCAGGCGGTGTCGAAGTCCTTCGTGGTCTCGGCGATCTGCGCCGCCGCGGCGCACAGCTTCCCCACGCTCGCGCTGGTCGGCAGGGCGCGCAGGTACGCCTCCAACGCGTCGCCGGTGCGCTCGGGGAAGGTGATCGCCAGATCGGCGAAGGCCTCCTGCGCGGGCGCGTCGGTGGGCAAGAGCTTCGCCCCCGCCTCGAAGGCCTCGAGCGCCCACACCCGCTCGTCGAGCTTGCGCAGGCGAAGCTCGCCCAGGGTGCGCCACAGCACCGCCCGCGCGGGCGCGCTCTGGGCGCCTTCACCGTGCCGTGCGATCACCCGC
>VFKJ01000553.1 GCA_009885595.1 Myxococcales bacterium
CTGATGGATGGCGCGGCCGAGCTGACCCTGGTGGGTCCCCCTCCCCTGCTCACCAGGCTGCAGGCGGTGATCGACGCGACGTATTTGCCGACCGTGTCGCTCCTGAGGCAGGCAGAAGGCGCGCCGATTCCCGAGGTGACGCGCGAAGTGCTCAGCGCGCGCACGACTCCCGGTGCGTACCTCTGCCAGCACTATGCGTGTCAGCGTCCGGTGGCGTCGGCGGAGGAGTTGAAGACGCTACTGGCTCCGCTCACCCGGTGAGGTGACCTCAGGGCAGAAAGGGGCGCGGTGATTCGTGAAGCCAGCGCCTCACCTCGTCCGAAGAGGCCCCTCCGCACGACGCTCCTGGTTCACCTGCTGAACGAAGCGATGTGATGGTGACTCGGAACGGCTGCCTCGCAGGGGCTCCTTCCCACGCGCGTACTGGACCATTACCAAGGTGTCATGGTCCATCAGGCAGTTGTAGCCACACGGTGACCGGCAGGGCCTCGTTTCGCCCGCGCGTCATGGACCATGACACCTTGGTAATGGTCCATGACGCCGCAGGGAGAGCGCCCCCCTCCGCCGACTTCGTCACGTGAGGATCCTCGCCGGAGGTCGAGAGGCCTGCGCGCGACGAGCACGAGCGAAGTCCTCGATCACCACGCCCCTCGAGGCGTTTCTTTAGCGCGCGGCGCGAGGACGGCTGGGGGCGCGCTCGGTCACGATCGCGTCGGCCGGGCGCACCAGCGAGCCCGCGGGCACCGAGCGGGTGAGCACCGTGCCCGCCATGATCTTCGTGCCGTCGCCCACGTGAATCGGGCCGAGCAACGTCGCGCCCGGGCCCACGTGCACGTCCTTGCCGAGGGTAGGCGCGCCCGCTTCCTTGGTCTCCGGGTCGAGCCCCTCACCCAGCGTCACGTTGTGAAAGAGAATGCAGCCCTCGCCGATCACCGCGCGGTGGCTGAGCACCAGCCCGGTGCCGTGGACGATCGCGATGCCGTCGCGCAGCGTGGTGTTCCAGTGCACCTCGGCCCCATACGCATGCCGAATGAAGCGGCTGGCGATCTGCGGCAGCACTGGAACGCGAGCGTCACGAAAAAGCCGCATCGTGCGCATCGCCACCATCATCTGGAAGCCGATCTTCGTCACCGCGTCGACCGGCAGGCGCGCGAGCGGCCGCTCATCACCGTGATACTTCGCGCGGTACCGCTGCACCGTCGCGTAGTCGGCACGAACCGAATGGAGGAAGGCGCTGAGCGGGTTCGACATGACTGGAGTGTTACGCCATCAGGATTGGGTCTTCCAGCCCGCCTCTGGGGGTGGCAGGAAGAGAAAGTCATGGCCTTCCGAGTCAGCGTGGTCATCTCGACCTTCAACCGCCTCCCCCTGCTGCAGGAACTGCTCGACGCGCTCGGGAAGCAGACCCTGGGCGCGGATCGCTTCGAGGTGGTGGTGGTCGACGATGGCAGCCGCGAGCCTGTCGAGCCGGTGCTCTCGAAGCGTCGCGATCCGTTCCCTCTGAAGCTCGTCACCCAGGCCAACGCGGGCGCGGCGGCGGCGCGGCACGCGGGCCTGATGAAGGCCAGCGGCGAGGTGGTGGTGATCACCGACGACGACATGTTGATCCCGCCGGAGTTCCTGTCCGAGCACCTCGCCGCGCACGAGGCCGGCCACACCCTGGTGCTCGGCCAGATCACCGCCGATCAGACGCTCGAGGAGAAGCCCCTGTTCGAGCGCTTTCACGCCGAGCAGCTGGCGCGCTTCGTCGCCCGCTTCCGCGAGCAGCCCACCGCGGTCCGCGGGGTGATGGTGTGCACCGGCAACGTCTCCTTCCGCCGCGAGGACTACCTGGCGGTGGGCGGCTTCGACCCGACGCTGAACCGGTCGGAAGATCGCGAGCTGGGCGTGCGGCTGCAGAAGGCCGGCGCGAAGCTGTACTTCGCAGAGAGGGCGCGCACCACGCACCGCAGCGATCACACCGATCTCTCCGTGTGGCTGCGGCGCAACTACAACTACGGCGTCTACGACTCGCGCATCCACCACAAGCACCCCGATCGCCTCGACGCCGATCCCTGGCACTTCTTCTTCCTGGTGAACCCGCTCTCGCGGGGCCTCCTGCTGGCCGCGGTGGCGTCGCCGCCGGTGGGCCGGCTGCTCTCCAGGGCCGCGTACAAGACCGCGGAGACCGTCGACAAGGCGCGCACCCTTCACCCCGCCTTCGGGCGCGTCGCGATCGCCGGCGCCACCCTGACCTACGGCCTCGAGTACTTCCGCGGCGTGCGTGAAGAGGCGGGGTCTTTGGGGAGCGCCCTGAGGGATCTGGGGACCCACAGCTGGAAGGCGCTCACCGCGAAGCGCTGACGCGCCGGCCATGGTATTGCCGCGTTCGTGTTGAACACGCTCGGGAACGCCTGGAAGAAGCTCAGCCGCGATCTCTCCTCGGGGCGCTCGGTCTCGCAGGTCGTCAGCAAGAGCGCGCGCTACGCCGCGGAGCTGGCCACCGCGAAGGTCTACCTCGCGTCGGTGAACCAGGTGGGCACCGGGGTGCGCACGCTGCAGCGCCCGCGCATCGAGAACCTGGGCTTCATGTCGATCGGCGATCACACCCTCCTGCGCAGCGTCAACGTGCCGGTCGAGCTGGCCACCGCGGCCGGCGCCCGGCTCACCATCGGCGCTGACTGCTCGATCAACTACGGGGTGTCGATCGGCTGCACGCAGTCGATCGAGCTGGGCGCGCGCTGCCGCCTGGGGCCCTACGTGATGATCGTCGACAGCGCCTTTCACGAGCTGCTCGATCGTTCCAAGCGGCCTCCCTCGGAGCCGGTGACGATCGGCGACGACGTCTGGCTGGGCGCGAAGTGCAGCATCCTGCCCGGGGTCAACATCGGCCGCGGGGCGGTGGTGGGCACGGGCTCAGTGGTGACGAAGGACGTGCCCGCGTTCGCGGTGGTGGCGGGGGTGCCGGCGAAGCTCGTCAAGCAGCTCGACGCCTCGCAGTTCGTGACCTCGCGACCCGGCGACTAGCGCTTCCGCGCGTCCCGAAGCGACCGCATCAGAATCAACGCGAACTTCGGATCATTGACGAGGTACCGCCGCCACAACCGCCGCGGCTCCTGCGCGAGGCGGTAGAGCCACTCGAACCCGGTCTTCTGAAACACCACCGGCGCGCGCTTCATGGTGCCGGCGATGAAGTCGAGGCTCGCCCCCACACCCAGCAGCACCGCGGGCTTGAGGCGGTCGGCCACGCGATCGATCAGCAATTCCTGCTTGGGCGCGCCGAAGGCCATCAACACCAGGTCGGGCTTCACCGCGGCCACCCGCTCCCCGATGGCGTCGAGCTGCGCGGTGTCCTTCAGGTTCACCAGGGGCGCCTCGGTGAGCACCACGTTGGTGCCCCACTTCGCGCGCGCCACCTCGGCCGCCTTCTGGGCCACGCCCGGCGCCGCGCCCACGAAGGCCACCCGCCACTTCTTCTGCCCCGCGCGCTCGAGCAGCGGGCCGATCAGATCGGACCCCGAGACCTTCTCCGGTAACGGCGTGTCGAACAGCCGCGAGGCCCACACCACCGGCACCCCGTCGGCCAGGCAAAGCGAGGCCTTCTGGTACGCCGCCTCGAACTGAGGGTTCGAATCGACCATCACGATGTGATCGACGTTGGGCGTAAAGACGAACCCGCCGTTACCCGACGCGACGAGCCGATCGATCGCATCGAGCGCCTCGCCGAACGAGACCACGTCGATGAACACCTTTCCGAGCCGCAGCCGCTTCGCCGTCACGCCGTCCATATGGTACGCGCGGGCTATGGCGCGCAACCCAGAACGACGGAGGCCCACGGTGAATGGCCTCGCCAGGCTCGCGGGCCGTGCGTTGCCGGAGGGGGCGCTGAAGCTGGTCCTGGGGAGCGCCCTGCACGGACTTGGGGTCTCGTTGTGCCTCCACCGGATCTCGGCGCGACCCCGGCCCAGCGATTGGCAAGAGGGCCTCTCGATGCCCGCGCCCGAGCTCGACACGCTCATCGAGCTGCTCCTCAGCTCCCGTCCCGGACCCTCGCGAGACTGGCTGCGCGTCAGCTTCGACGACGGCTACTGCGATGCGGGCGACTACCTGCGCACGCGCGCGCCGCGCTTCCCCCAGGTGCAGTTCGACTTCTTCATCTGCCCGGAGAAGTCCGAGGGCCGGGCCGGCTTCCGCTGGGACCTGGTGGAGCAGCGAAACCGGGACACGGCGCTCCTCGCGACGCCTGCGGACCTGGAGGGCGAGAACCGTCGCCCCGAGCTGCGCGCGTTGGCCGAGCACCCCGACTTCGCGCTGTGCACCCTCGAGGAGCTGCGCGAGCTCGCCTCGATGCCCAACGTGACGCTGGGCAATCACAGCAACCTCCACCTCTCGTCGGCGAAGTTCCCCGACGAGGTGGTCAAGGCCGACTTCGAGCGCAGCACCGCCGCCTTCACGAGACTCTTCGGAGCGCCGCAGCACTTCGCGTTTCCCTACGGCACCCCGCGCTTCCACTTCGAACGACGCCACGTGGACTGGCTGCGGGCGCTGGGCCCGTTCCCCATCTGGAGCACCGAGCCGCGGCCCTACCGACTCGACGAGCTGCGTCCGGGTGGGGTGCTGCCCCGCTTCCCCGTCAACGGCGAGAAAGACGCGGCCAGCCTCGCGGGGTGGATCGCCGCCCGCTCGCTCAGCTTCCGCGCGCGCGGCACCCACCACCGGTACGACTGAGGTCAGGCTTCGATCGTCACTGATCGGCAACGTGCACCGGCCCGCCCAAGCCCTGATTCGAGGGAAGCGCTGGCTGGCACATCGCGTGACGCGACTGCAGGCAATGACCCTCGGCGCCCACGAGCCCTTCTTCCCTTCGGCCGCGGTCGGCTTCTCCGTGCTCACGACTTCAACACCCACCTTTGCGCTGGGTGAGCAAGCGCGAATGCAGCACCTTTCTTCCTCTTGCTGTCGATTCAAGCGCTGCGTACCCTCCTCGCTCATGGGCGCCATCCTTCGGATCACAGCGGTCGTCCTCTGCCTGTCGGCTTGTTCGCAGCAACCCCACGCGAAGCAGGTGACGACCACCGAGCCCGCCGCCCCTGCTGCCCGCGCCTGCCAGCTCGACGTCGACTGTGGCTCCGACGGTCGCTGCTGCGCGGGCGCCTGTGCCGTGGGTGACTGCTGCAGTTCAGACGAATGCAACGGGCGGGTGTGCGAAGGGCATTGGTGCCAGCCGTGCGCCTCGAATGCGCAGTGCGGTGGCGGCCAGGTCTGCTGCGGCGGCCTCTGCCAGTCGGGCGCCTGCTGCAGCGCCTCCGACTGCGCAGCGGGCCAAGCTTGCCGGGGCAACCAGTGCGGGACCTGCCAGGCCGACGCGGAGTGTGGCAGCGGCAACGTCTGCTGTGGCGGAGCCTGCGTGGCCGGGGCCTGCTGTGACTCTTCACAGTGCGGTGACGACGGGGTGTGTGTCGACCACCAGTGCGCCGC
>VFKJ01000034.1 GCA_009885595.1 Myxococcales bacterium
CCGAGAACGGCGCGCTCTCGAGATCCGGTGACTCGCGCTCCCCTCAACGAAGGAGAAGGCGCGGCTGGCACGTCGAGTGAAACGAGGGAGCGCATGCTGCCTCCCGATGCCATCAGCGAACTGTGCGCGCTCATGGCGACGGGTGAGTTGACGGCGGACACCTTTGACGAATGGGTGAGGGGCGCAGGGCCGCTCGGCGTACCCCGCTCGCCGGAGTTGGCGCGGTTGCGGGTGCGGCAGTTCGACGCGTTCCTGATGCAGCCGGGAATCGAAGACTGCAGATTCGTCAGGGCGCTCATCGGGCTGCGAAATGTGTTCGCGCGCCACGCAACTCTGCCGACCCCGTCGACGGTGGTCCTGAGAGCCACGGCCTGAGCACCTCCTCGGGTCGGTTGCTCGAACCATGAAATCCAAACTGCTCGCCGCGGACTGGGTGCAGGTCGAAGCAGGAGCAAGACCGCCGCGGGGGCCTCTTGTCACTTCCACTTTCCGTGAATGGAAGGCTCCTGCACAGCGGGGGCGGGGTTTGGTTTATGGGGTCCTGGTGAGTGCGCCGCGAAGGTTCGGGCCGATTGCCGGAGGCGTGCTGCTCGCCCTTGCGTCAGCCCTGGCCTTCGGGGTCACCATCCCCGTGCTCAGCTGGGCCGGGTTCGGCGTCGGTCCGTACACGACGGCGGCGTTGCTCTACCTGGGTGCGAGCCTCGCCTCGCTCGCGCAGAAGATCTTCGTGCAGGAATCCGGTGCTCCGCTCACCCGCGGCGCGATGCCACCGCTCCTGATCATGGCCGTCGCCGGCGCCGCCGTCGCGCCGACCCTGTGGGCGTGGGGTCTTCAGCGAACCGGACCGGTGACCGGCGGGCTGCTCCTCAACCTGGAAGCGCTCTGGACCGTCTTCTTCGCGCGCCTCTTCTTTCACGAGTTCCTCGGCCGACGGGTGCTGCTGGCGCTGGTGCTGATGACCGCTGGCGGCGCCCTGCTGGCCGCGAATGGAAGCGGCGCCGCCGGCTGGAGCCTCGCGGGCCTCGCCGCGGTGGTGGGCGCGACCGTCTCGTGGGCGATCGACAACACCGCCTCGCGGCGCCTCGCTGAGCTGCGAACGTTGAGCGTGGTGGCCGCCAAGGGCGCCCTGGGCGCCGCGCTCACCGGGGCGCTGGCCTTCAGCTTCAGCGAGCCCAAGCCCGAGGCGTGGAGGGCGGGCGTGCTGCTCCTCGCGGGCGCCACGGGCTACGGCCTGAGCCTGAGGCTCTACCTGCTGGGCCAGCGGCGAATCGGCTCGGCGAGGACCGCGTCGGTCTTCGCGCTCGCGCCCTTCATCGGCGCTGCGCTCGGCATGGCCCTGGGAGCACCCCTGGTGGGCTGGGGCACTGCCGTTGCTGCGCTGCTCTTCGCGATGGGCGTGGCGCTCCACGTCTCTGAGCGCCACGCGCACGCCCATCATCACCACGCCACCGCGCATGAACACGCGCACCGCCACGACGACGGGCACCATGCGCACGCCCACGAGCTTCCCGTCGAGGGCGAACACTCACACCCGCATGAGCACGAGCCGCTGGAGCACGCCCACGAGCACGGAGAGGACGTGCACCACGGGCACCGGCACTGAGCGACCAGACCTCAGCGGTTGGGTCGCCGTTCAGTCGCGGCGCAGCCAACCGATGAACGAGCTGAAGACCGACGCCTTTTCCTTGTCCTCAGCGGACAGCTTCGGGCTGCCCTTGCGCGCGTAGCAGTCGCTGCACTCGGTCCCCAGCGGGGTGGTCTGCGCCTGCGCGAACGGCTTTCGCTGACCGCACGCCTCGCACAGGAAGCTCACGTCTTCCGGCGGCTTCACCGGCGCCGACCTGGTCACCGTGTGCATGTCGCGCGAGTCCAGGTACACGCCCTTGCAGGTGCGGCAGGCCTCGACGGCGACCCCGGCGGTGAGCTCGGCGTTGAGCAGCGGAATCAGGCAGCGCGGGCAGAAGCGATCTGAGGCGGTCTTCGACTTGAGCACGCTGCGGCCCGTCGCGATCTCCAGTTCACCCGCGTCGAACCACACGCCCCCGCAGGCGTGGCAGCGGTCGAGCTCGACGTCGATCCCGGGGTTGCGCGACTGCACCAGGAAGATCTTCATGGTGGTGTTGCACTGCGGACACTCCATGTCCGTGGGCAGTTCGTTGCTCGAGCCTTGGGTCGTCATCGCGGGTTCCCGGGTGAAGAGGCGGGGTGATGATGGTCGCGCGACTCCGCGTCGTCGAGCACCAA
>VFKJ01000041.1 GCA_009885595.1 Myxococcales bacterium
ACCCGGATTCCCGACCTCGCGGTCGAGAACTGGAGCTGAGTTCAGACCGAGACCAGCGTCAGCGTGTACGTGACCACCGGCTGCGGCTGGCAGGAGCATCAGGCCACGGGTACCCTCCGCGCGTCAGCGTGGGTCTGGGGAAAGAGGCGTGTTATGCGCGCGCCCATGTTCGCTCTGCCGTTGCTTGCGATTCTGGCCCAGGCCCCCGCCGCTGCTGCTCCCGCGCTCGACTTCACTCAGGAAGCGAAGATCCTCTACCGGGTGGTCGCGTGTGGAAACGACAGCCCGCTGCCCGAGGGCATCGACGCGAAGATCGTCGACGAGCACTGCAAGGAACTCCACCGCCGCGCCGACCTGTACAAGGAGACGTGGATCAAAGAGGCGTCCCCCTTCATCCAGGGCCTCAAGCCCGCGGGCCTGCCCACCACCGTCGTGTATCCGTTCGGCGGCGGCGATCTGATCAGCGCCCTCACCACGTATCCAGAGGCGAAGGAGATCACGACGATGTCCCTCGAGCACGCGGGTGATCCGCGCCGCATCAAGGGCATCACCGCCAAGCAGCTCAAGGCGTCGCTGCAGCTGATCCGCACCACCTCGTCGGGCCTGCTCACCGCGAACGACTCGAAGACCGAGAACCTGATGAAGGGCCAGCGCGGAGAGATCCCCGGGCAGCTCTCGTTCTTCCTGATCGCGCTGATGGTGCACGGCTACGAGCCGGTGAGCCTCAAGTACGTGAAGACCAACCCCGACGGCAGCCTGCGCTACCTCTCGCAGCCCGAGCTCGACGAGCTGCAGAAGAAGGAAGCCAAGCTGCTCAACAAGGTCTGGGTGGCGCCCGACTTCTCGGAAGCCTTCGACAACCTCGAGCTCATCGCGGTGAAGAAGGGCGGCGACCCCGTGAAGGATCGCATCGTGCACCGCCACTTCGCCCAGAACCTCGATGACGAGCACTTCGGCAAGGACGAGGGCATGAAGAACTACCTCGAGGCCCGCGCCCCGATCGTCGCGATGACCAAGGCCGCCAGCTACCTGCTGTGGCGCGACGCCTTCTCCACCATTCGCAACTACCTGCTCGACAACATGCAGTTCATGGTGAGCGACTCCACCGGCATTCCCCCGAAGTTCGCCACCAGGGCGGGCTTCGTGCAGGAGGCCTACGGCAAGTTCAACGAGTCGTTCCTCGGCGCGAGCGCCGACTACAACAAGGACTTCGTGAAGCTGTGGAAGGACGCCAAGCCGCTCGCCTTCCGCTACGGCTACCTCGACAAGGGGCTGAGCAAGCACATGCTCATCACCAAGAAGGCGCCGGCGGCGAAGTAGGCTGTCGGCGTGCTGCTGCCGCTCCTCCTCGTGCTGGGCCAGGTGCCTGACGCCGGGCCAGAGCCCACCACGCCCGCGCAGGAGCTGATCAACCGCACCACCGAGAGCGAGTACGTCGAGCAGCTGCTCGACGACGGCAAGCACGTCCGCTTCGGCACGAAGGACAGCGGCCCGGTGCACGTGTGGCGGCCGCGCAGCTACCGGGCGGACACGGCCGTCACCGTCGTCTACCTGCACGGCTTCTTCACCTCGGTGGACCAGGCGATGCGGGAGCACCAGCTCACCGCCCAGTTCCGCGACTCCGGGCGCAATGCGCTGTTCATCATTCCCGAGGCGCGCAGCTGGCGCACGGACCCGGTGTACTGGCCTGAGCTCGAGAAGCTGCTGCTGGCGGTGGAGAAGCG
Source organism: Myxococcales bacterium (assembly GCA_009885595.1). Lineage (GTDB taxonomy): Bacteria > Myxococcota > Myxococcia > Myxococcales > Myxococcaceae > Archangium_A. The sequence continues at coordinate 1,725 of VFKJ01000041.1, forward strand.
GCTCAGGCTCAAGCGGCCGAAGGGGCCGATCGTGCTGCTGGGTCACTCGGGCGCGTACCGCACCATCGCCGGCTGGCTTGCGCACCAGAACGTCACCCAGGTGCTGCTGGTCGATGGGCTCTATGGGAACGAGGCCGACTTCAAGCAGTGGCTCGACTCCGCGCCGCCGCCCAGGCAGCTGGTGCTGGTGGGCTTCGACACCCAGCAGCGCGCGGAGTGGATGCTCAAGAAACGCGCCGCCTCGGTGCAGCTGGACACCTTGCCGTGGCTGTACGACGAGCTGCCGCCGGCGATCCGGAGCGCGGCGTTGGTGAGCGTGCAGTCAGAGCGGTTGGATCACATGCAGCTGGTCACGGACGGACGGCTGCTGCCGTGGCTGCTGCACGCGTTCCGTTGATCGCCGCACTCAGGGGACGGCGCAGGTGCCTGCGTAGCCGTCGGGGGCCAGCCCGCAGGTCGCGTGACAGGCGATGCACTTCGCCTCGTTCGTGGTGAGCACGCGGCGCTCGGGGCTCACCGCCTGCCAATGCCACCCATCCACCCCGCCGTCGGCCTGCACCTTCATCACGGTCCACTGGAGGATCGGCCCGGTGCAGGTGGTGTCGCCGAAGTCGCGCTCTTCTTTGAGGACGATGGCGCCCGCGGGGAAGCCGCCGCTGCGCGACTTGTACGGAGTGACGGCGTCGGGCGAGGCGAGAATGCGAATGTAGCGCGAGTCGTGCTCAGAGCTCGGCCGGCAGTTGCGGACTTCCTGGTAGGACTTCGCGTAGTCGGCGGGGAAGTCGGGTTCGGGCTCGCAGGCAGCGAGGACGAGAAGAAGAAGGGTCAGCCCTCTCCCCGACCCTCTCCCCCGCAGGGGAGAGGGAGACAGATGTTTGATCATCGGAGCTTGATCACCCGAATGCGGTTGTTGCCCGTGTCGCTGATCTTCAGCACCCCGTTCACCCACTCGAGCCCGTACGGCCGCTTCAACAGCGCGCTCTTCGCGGGCCCGTCGTCGCCCGTGGTGCCCGCAGTGCCACAGGTCCCCGCCACGGTGTGGATGGTTCCCGCAGGATCGATCGAGCGCACGCAGTGGTTGTAGGTGTCGGTGAAGTACAGCGTGCCGTCATCGGCCAACGCCAGGTCGACCGGGTTGTTGAGTTGCGCCGACGTCGCCGGCCCCTCATCACCCGTGTACCCCCGCTGCGCTTCGCCGTTGATCGGCGCCACGCCCGCGACGCGATGCACGAGGCCCTGGGTGTCGATCTTCCGGATGAGCGCGTTGCTGGTGTCCGCGAAGTACAGGTTGCCCGCGGGGTCGAACACGATGCGCCCGCCGGGATCGGCCGATTGCCCGAACGGCTGCGCGAGGCGCATCTGCGCCGCCGGCCCCTCGTCACCCTCGTAGCCCGGCGTGCACGGCTTGCTGCAGTCGTCCGCCAACACCCCGCAGGTGCTCTTGCCCGAGTTCATCGGACACGTGGTCGGCGGGGTGCTGCCCGCGCACGGCCCCGGCCCCGCGGGCGGCGGGCTGTCGATGATGCAGCGGCCCGCGTAGAGGCTGATGTTCCCCGCGGGGTCGATCGCGCGGAGCACCATGTTCGCCTGGTCCATGATCACCAGCTTCCCCGAGGGCGAGAACGCGATGCTGGCCGGGAGATCGAGGGTGGCGGTGAGCGCCGGGCTGCCGTCTCCGAAGTACGCGCGCCGGCCGTCGCCGCAGGTGTCGACGATGCTGCCGTCACGCAGGTCGATCTTCCGGATCTTGCTGTTGTGCCAGGCGGCCACCAGCATGTTGCCGGCGCCGTCGAAGATCATCGCGGTCGGGTGGTTGAAGTCTGAGTTCGCCGGATCATCGAGCGTTCCGCCCAGCTCCCCGCGCCCCGCCACGGCGTGGATCTTCCCGTCGGCCGTCACCTTGCGAATGCGGTGGTTGTTCCAGTCGATCAGGTACGTGGTGCCATCAGCCGCGGTGAGCGTGTCCTGCGGCAGCGAGAGCTCGGCCTCGAGCGCGTCGCCCTCGTCACCGGAGTAGCCGTTGCTGCCCGAGCCCGCGATGGTGCAGATGTTCCCCACCTTCGAGGTGTCGCAGGGCTTCTGCACCGGGCCGCACGCACCGCAGGCGATCATCACCAGCAAAGCCAGTCGCGTCATTTCGCCACCCGGAGGATGCGGCTGTTGATGGTGTCACTGACGAACAGGTTTCCCTGGCCATCGAACTCGATGCCGAAGGGCCGCATCAGCCTGGTGTTCGTCGCGAGCAGATCGTCGCTCGCGTCGAGCCCGGCCTCGCTCGTGCCCACCACCGTGGTCACCACGCCCGTGGTGAGATCGATCGCGCGCACGCGGCTGTTGTCGGTGTCCGCCACGTAGAGCCGGCCGTCGGGCCCGAACTCGAGATCGCGCGGGTGGTAGAGCTGCGCCTGCAGCGCGGGGCCGTCGTCGCCAAAGAAGCCCTGGGTCCCCGTACCCGCGAACGCGGAGATCACGTTGGTGGTGAGATCCATCACGCGAATGCGGTGGGTCTGGGTCTCCGCGATGTAGAGCTTGCCGTCTTTGAGCGCGAGGCCCCCCGACGGCTCGGGGTTCGAGCCCGCTTCGAAGTCCAGCGACGCCATCAACGCCGGGCCGCCGTCACCGGTCGAGGCCTGCAGGCCATTGCCCGCGATGGTGGTGATGACGCCGGCCGCGGAGATCTTCCTGATGCGGAAGTTCTGCTGGTCGAGGATGTATTGGTTGTCCTGCGCGTCGACGACGAGCGCCTTGGGCTGCTTGAAGAGCGCGCCTCTGGCCGGCGTGCCGTCGCCGAAGTAGCCCGCCCCCGCGCCGGCCACGATGCTCACCTTCCCCGCCGCGTCGACCTTGCGCAGCTTGTGGTTGTGCCAGGCCATGATCAGCACCGTCCCGTCGGAGAGCTGCGCGAGATCGGTCGGGTGGTTCAGCTGCACGTCGGTGCCCACGGCCCCGCTCGCTTCCGTGGGCGCGCCGTCGCCGGGGAACACCGGATCGATCCACCCGACCCGTGTCTTCACGGTGCCGTCGGGCTCCACCGTGCGCACCAGGTGGTTGTTCCAGTCGATGAACCACGGCGTGCCGTCCGCCGCGAAGAGCATGTCCATCGTCCAGTAGAGCTTGGTCGAGAGCCGATCGAGCCCATCCCCGTTGAAGCCCACCGACCCGGGAATGCCTGCCCAGGTGCACGCGTGACCTGAATCGTCACAGTGCTTCGGCGGAGGAGGCGGAGGACCACAAGCCGACAGCGCGAGCGCAGCGATCAACGACACGTTCATTTTCACAGCGCGATCTCCGGAACCGCAGCGCCGCGGTGCACGAGCACCCCGTCACGCAGCGGAAGGGTCAGCACGTTGCCTCCCGCGGCCCACACTCCGCCGGAAGGATCGACCCACACCGAGTGCAGCGACTGCGACAGCGAGAAACCCGTCGACACCTCGGACCAGCCACCGTCCTCGCGGGAGAACACGGCGCCGTACTGGCCCACCGCGAAGCCGCCCTGCGCCGTGAGCCAGACGCCGATGAGCGAGGAAGCGCCCGGCGGGCTCTGGTTGGTCCACCCCGAGCCGGCGTTCTCGATCAGCTTGCCGGTGCCGAAGCCCCCGACCGCCGCGAAGTGGGTGTCGTTCGCGTGCACGGTGAACAGCGCCTCGCCGGTGCCCGCGGAGCTCTGAGTGAACGCGGTGCCATCCCAGTGCAGCAGTTTTCCCGCGCTGCCCACGAACCAGACGTCGTTCGGGCCACGGCCCCACGCCTTCCACAGCGCGTCCGTGTCAGCGAGCGCCACGGGAAATCCCGGCGCCGCTTCCCAGGTGTCGCCGCCGCGCAGCCGCCACGCGAACGCCCCCTTGGCGCCGCCGCTCTCCGCGCCCACCGCCCACACGTCGTCAGGCGACGAGCCCCAGATGCCCGACACCACCGCGGTGCCCGGCGTGGTGAGCTTGGTGAACGTCCCCGACTGGTAACGGAGGATGAGGCCGCCCTCTCCGCCGAGGTACATGGGGCCGGTGGTGAAGCCGAAGACCCACCAGAGGTTGCCCGTGACGCCCGTCTGCAGGCGCGTCCACC
>VFKJ01000698.1 GCA_009885595.1 Myxococcales bacterium
CGAGGAGAACGAGATGACTGAGAAAGAAGATCAGGCACTCGTTGGATATGCAACTGATTCGGGGTAAGTGCGATGCATGCGTCGCGCCCGTTTCCTGATCGCGTTGGTTGCGGGCCTCGCCCTGCTGGCGATGGTGGGCGATCTGGTCCTCGCCCGCACCGCGCGGGCCTGGTTCGAGCACGATCTCGCGAGCCGCTCTTTGCTGGCGGTGAACGCCGCCAGCCGCACCCTCGCCGACCACTGGGCCGACCCGGCCGCCCTCACCGAGGTGCTGGACGACCTCACCCGCGACGAGCGCATCATGGCGTCGGCGGCCTGCTCCTCGAGCCACCACTTGATCGCCCGGACGAGCGGCTTTCCCAACGAGTTCTCCTGCCTCACCCCGGTGGGCGCGGTGGAGCTGCCCGCAGGCCCGGTGCACCTGAGCGCCACCGCGCCCGCCGGCGTGGACGGCGCCGTCATCCTCGTGCACGACATCAGCTTCCTGCAGCGCCGCGCCAACACCACCCGCAACATCCTGCTCGTCGGCTTCTTCTTGCTCGCGCTGGGGGCCTCGGTGATCACCCTGCTGGCCGCCCGCTTCGCCTGGCGTGACTGGACGCTGGCGCTGCGCCGCGCGCTCTCGGGCGAAGCGCAGGACGAGTTCCAGCCGCTGATGCGCGACGTTCGGTCGCTGGTCGACAGGCTCGCCCGGGAACGCGAGGGCGAAGCGCGCGGAGGACCCTGGAGCGCGGCGCGGCTCAAGGCGACCCTGCAGCAGCACCTCCAGGGAGAGCGGGTGGTGGTGCTCGCCAACCGCGAACCCTACGTGCACGAGCACGAGGGCACCGGGGTGCGCGTGCTCCACCCCGCCAGCGGCCTGGTCACCGCGCTCGAGCCGGTGATGCGCGCGTGCTCGGGCGTGTGGGTCGCGCACGGCAGCGGGAGCGCCGATCGCGCCACCGTCGACGCGCACGACCGCGTCAAGGTGCCGCCGGGCGAAGAGTCGTACCAGCTGCGCCGCGTCTGGCTCTCGCCGGAAGAGGAGCAGGGCTACTACTACGGGTTCTCCAACGAGGGCCTGTGGCCCTTGTGCCATCTCGCGCACAACCGGCCGGTGTTCCGCGCCGAGGACTGGGATCAGTACCAGGCGGTCAACCGCAAGTTCGCCCAGGCGGTCTGCGACGAGGTCGACTCCGACGACCCCATCGTCCTGGTGCAGGACTACCACTTCGCCCTGGCCCCGCTGATGATCCGCGAGCGCTTGCCGCGGGCCACCATCCTCACCTTCTTCCACATTCCCTGGCCGAACTCGGAGCGCTTCGGAATCTGTCCCTGGCGGGAAGAGCTGATCACCGGGATGCTGGGCTCGAGCATCCTGGGGTTCCACACGCAGCAACACTGCAACAACTTCATCGACTCGGTGGATCTCTTCATGGAGAGCCGCATCGATCGCGAGCGCAACGCCATCATCCAGGGCAAGCGCAGCACCCTGGTGCGGCCCTACCCCATCTCCATCGAGTGGCCGGTGCGCTGGCTCGAGGACGCGCCGAGCATCGCGGAGTGCCGCGCCTCGGTGCGCAAGGAGCTGGGCCTGGCCGACGACGCGCTGATCGGCGTGGGCATCGACCGGCTCGACTACACCAAGGGCATCGAGGAGCGCCTGCTGGCCGTCGACGAGCTGCTCACCCGGCACCCGGAGTTCCGCGGCAAGTTCACCTTCGTCCAGCTCGCCGCGCCCAGCCGCACCAAGATTCCCCGCTACCAGGAGCTGAACGACCGGGTCGAGGCCGTCGCCGCGCAGGTGAACGCGAAGTGGGCCACGAGCTCGTATCGCCCGGTGGTGCTCCTGCGCGCGCATCACGAGCCGCCCACCGTGTTCCGCTTCTGCCGCGCCGCCGAGCTCTGCTACGTGAGCAGCCTGCACGACGGAATGAACCTGGTGGCCAAGGAGTTCGTGGCCGCCCACGAAGACGAGCTCGGAGTGCTGGTGTTGAGCCAATTCACGGGGGCGGCG
>VFKJ01000323.1 GCA_009885595.1 Myxococcales bacterium
CGGCGGCATGACGCGCATGCCCAAGGTGTCCGAGGCGGTGAAGAAGCTGTTCGGCAAGGAGCCCAACCGCACGGTGAACCCCGACGAAGTGGTCGCGGTCGGCGCGGCGGTGCAGGGCGCGGTGCTCTCGGGCGACGTGAAGGACATCTTGCTGCTCGACGTGACGCCGCTGTCCCTGGGCGTGGAGACGCTGGGCGGCGTGTTCACCAAGCTCATCGAGCGCAACACCACCATCCCCTCGCGCAAGCAGGAGACCTTCTCCACCGCGGCTGATGGGCAGACGCAGGTCGAGATCCACGTGCTGCAGGGCGAGCGCGAGATGGCCGCGGACAACCGCAGCCTGGGCCGCTTCCACCTGACCGGCCTGCCGCCCGCCCCGCGCGGCGTGCCGCAGATCGAGGTGACCTTCGACATCGACGCCAACGGCATCTTGAAGGTGGCGGCGAAGGACAAGGCCACCGCCAAGGAAGCCAACGTCACCATCAGCCACAGCTCGGGCCTCGCGAAGGACGAGGTGGAGAAGATGGTGAAGGACGCCTCGGCCAACGAGTCCGCCGACAAGGAGCGCCGCGCGCTGGTGGAGATCAAGAACAAGGCCGAGAACCTCGCCTACAACCTCGAGAAGCTGGTGAAGGACAACAAGGAGAAGCTGGGCGCGGAGACCGCCGCCAAGCTGGAAGAGACCGCCAAGGAGCTGCACAAGATCCGCGAGGGCAGCGACAAGGCCGCCATCGAGGCCGCGGTGAAGGCTGCCGAAGAGGTCAGCTACAAGGCCGCCGAGGAGCTCTACAAGGCCGGCGCGCCGGCTCCGGGCGCAGCTCCAGGTTCCACCGCGCAGCCTGACGCGGGCGCTCCGGGCGCAGCGCCTGGCGCGAAGAAGGACGACGTGGTCGACGCCGAGTTCCGCTCGAACTGAGGTGAGTTTGAGCGTGAAGTGAGGAGCCCTCCTGGCCGAAAGCCGGGGGGGCCCTTCGACTGCGCTCAGGGCGTGCTTTTTCGTTGCCGACTCGCACGTACATCGGCGACTAGCGTACGCGTGGCACTGTAGTTCTACAGTCCGGGCAGATGAAGAATCTCCAGATTCGCCGGAAGATCGCAGCGGGCTCTGCGGTGGACGCATTCATGGCAGACAGGGCGGGGCACAGCGTGCTCGTGCAGGTCAGCCACCCCGAGGTCATCGCCGATCCGGAGCTGTACGGCCGCTTCCTCGACACCACGCGGGTGACCTCGACGCAGCATCGCCACCCCGCGCTGCTGGCGCCGGAGCTCACCTCGTGCGAGCCCGATGGGCGCTTCGTGCTGGTGACCGGGCCGGTGAGCGGGCGCACCGCGGCCGACCACCTGCGGGAGCGCGGGCCGCTGACCAGCTCCGAGGCGATTCGGTGGGGCGTGCGCATCTGCGACGCGCTGGAGTTCCTGCACGCGCACGGCGTGGTGCACGGTCACCTGGCGCCCCACAACCTGTTCCTCGACGGAGATCTCGATCAGCCCGAGGTGCGGCTGCTGGACACCGCGCTGCTGCTCTTCCGCGGCACCAAGAGCGTGCCGCGCGGCCAGGTGCTGGTCGCCCCGGAGTACCTCTCTCCCGAGCGGTGCGCCGGCCGCAGGGCCACTCCGGCGTGTGACGTCTACGGCATGGGCGTGCTGCTGCACGAGCTGCTCACCACCGAGCCGCCCTTCTCCGGGCGCGGCGTGACCGAGACCCGCGCGCTGCAGCTGCACGCGCCGCTGCCGCCGCTCAGGCCCGGCCTGGAGGAATGGCAGCCGGTGCTCGCCCGCTGCCTGGCCAAGCGCGCCAGCGATCGCTTCGGTTCGCTGGCCGAGCTGCGCGACCGGCTGCGGACCCTCAAGCCGCTGGAGACGCCGGCGATCGAAGTGCAGCTGTGCGAGCTCGAGCTCAAGAAGCCGCGCTGCCTGCAGCCGGGCGACGTGATCGGCCGCTATCGCATCGAGTCGCTGCTGGGAGAAGGCGGCATGGGACACGTGTTCGCCGCCCGCCACCTGTCGATCGACCGCAGGGTGGCGATCAAGGTGCTGCGCCCCGAGCTCTCGCGCATCGATTCCCAGGTGCAGCGCTTCATCGGCGAGGCGCAGGCGGTCAACCTGGTGAAGCACCCGAACATCATCGCCATCGAAGATCTGGTGCGCGAGGGAGATCGGGTCTTCTTCGTGATGGAGCTGCTCTCGGGCAAGTCGCTCAAGCTGCTCGCGAAGGACGCCCCCATCGAGCTGACCCGGGTGGTGCGGCTGATGCGCCAGGGCGCCGACGCGCTGGCGGCGGCGCACGGCGTGGGCGTGATTCACCGCGACATCAAGCCCGACAACCTGGTGGTCGAGCCTGGCCCCGACGGAGACGAGCAGCTCAAGGTGCTCGACTTCGGGGTGGCGCGCATTCGGGGTGGCGACCTGAAGGCGGCGTATCGGACGCAGGTGGGGCAGGTGGTGGGCACTCCGTTGTGGATGGCGCCCGAGCAGGTGATGGGCCACCAGGTCGACGCCCGGGCCGACGTCTATTCGCTGTCGATGGTGATGTACGTGCTGCTCACGCGGCGCTTCCCCTTTTCGGGGGCGGATTTGTCGCAGGTGGTGATGCAGCGGCTCTCGCGCGACGCGGACCCCGTGGGCGAGCACAGCTTCCTGGGCGAGAAGATTCCCTGGCAGGTGCAGCGGCTGCTCGAGATGGGGCTCTCGCGGGAGCTGGGGAAACGGCCGATCTCGATGGAGTGGTTCGCGGCCGCGCTCCGGGAGATCGAGCAGGGGACGGCGGAAAAACCCATCGAGGTGGAGGAGCCCGGCCGCCCCTGGTGGACCCGCTGGCGTTCCTGAGTCAGTCCGCTGTTCCAGCGGACCGGCTCCGTTCCTGAGTTGCCGGGTCACTGCGCCTTGGCGAGTTCTCCGCTGCGCTCCGAGC
>VFKJ01000148.1 GCA_009885595.1 Myxococcales bacterium
CAGTGGGTGGGCAACACGCCGGTGCCCGGAGCCGGTGGCAGCGTCAACTGTGCCGCGTCCAACGGCGGCGCCGGCGCTGCGGGCGGGGGTTCGTCGGAAGGCGGCGGCGGCGCCGGCGGGGCGGCAGGGCCCGGCGGATTGGGCGGCGGCGGCAGCAACTTCAGCGGTGGCGGGGTCGCAGGCACGCAGCGCAGCGGTGCGGTGGGGGCGCTCCTTCCCGGCTGCTCCGGCGGCAGCGGCGGGAACGCGGGCGGTCTGGGTGGCGCGGGGGGCGGCGCGATTCAGATCAGCTCGGCGTACGGCATCGCGATCGACGGCGCGGCGATCTACGCCAACGGCATCGGTGGGCTCGGCGGCAGCGCCGCGAGCACCAACGGCGGCGGGGGCGCGGGCTCGGGCGGCACGATTCTCCTCGAGGGCCCGTACATCTTCGCGCGCAACTCGCGGCTGATCGCGGTGGGCGGCGGCGGCGGCGAGGGCGCGGGCCGGCTCGGTCGGGGGGCCAACGGCTCAGACGGCGATCGACTCACCGGCTACTGGGGCGCGGCCGGCGGCGGGGGCCTGGCTGGCAATGGCGGCAACGGCGGCAGCGGCGGCTCGCGCGACTACCCGGCCTACCCCGGGCGCGCGGGCACCACCTACGAAGACACCAACAGCACGTTCTTCGAGGCGGGCGGCGGTGGCGGCGGCGGCGCAGCGGGGCGCCTGCGCGTCAACCTCACGCAAGGCGGTACGTGCATCATTCCGCACGAGCACGTGTACCAGTCGCCGTTGATGAGCAACAACGACCCCACGTTCAACTGCTACTGGTAACCGACTCGAGTGGCCCTCCCCGGACTCGAACCGGGATGCCCGTGAAGGCGGCGGATTTTGAGTCCGCTACGTCTACCAGTTTCGTCAGAGGGCCCTGGTACCTGCGGACGCGGCTCATAGCAGAACCGGACATCGACGGAAGGGCTGCGAGCGGTTAGAGGACCCCCGTCATGATCAATCTGCTGCTCTCGCTGGCCGCCGGCGTCGCCGTGGTGGTGCTCGTCAAGCTGTTCGGGTTCGGCCTGCTGGCCGGCATCATTCCCGGCACCGTCGTCTTCCTGGCCCTCTTCGTGGTGCTCGGGCGCCGCTCGTTCACCCAGTTGCAGGCGGTCGTCCAGGCGGTGCAGGCCGAGCTCTCCAGCATGTCGGCCAACAAGAAGGAGCAGCTCGCCAAGGCCGACAAGGCGGTCAAGATGCTCGAGGCCTCCTTGCCCCTGGGCAGGTGGCAGTTCCTGGTCGAGCCCGAGATCCACGGCCAGATCGGCATGATCAAGCACCTCTTCAAGGACTACGACGGCGCGCTGGCCTCGTTCAAGAAGTCGAGCGGCCGCAACTACTTCGCCAAGGCGATGCAGGCGGCCATCTACTTCCAGAAGAAGGACTACACCTCGATGCAGCAGTCCTTCGAGGCCGCGGTGAAGCACGGCAACAAGGAGAGCCTGATGTGGGCCGCGTACGCGTGGTGCCTCATTCAGAACAAGAAGGACGACGAGGCCCTGCGCGTGCTCTCCCGCGGCGTCGAGGCGAACCCGAGTGACGAGAAGCTGAAGAAGGCGCTGTCCGCGCTGCAGAACGACAAGCGGCTCAAGATGTCCCCCTGGGAGCCGATGTGGTGGCAGCTCGGGCTCGAGTCCCCTCCGATGCAGCAGCCGCAGTTCGTCGGTGGCGGGCGCCGCCGCGGGTTCATGCGCCGCTGATCGCCGTCAGCGCGTCAGCAGGCAACACGGAGCGCGCGCCTCTCTCCTTCTTGAACCAGGTCAGCTGCCGCTTCGCGTAGTGGCGGGTCGCCTGCGCGGTGTCTTCGATCGCCTTCGAGAGGGTCAGCGTCCCATCGACGACCTGGAGCGCCTGCAGGTACCCCACCGCTCGCATCGGCGCGGCGTGGCGATAGCCCTTCTCGACCAGCGCGCGCGTCTCTTCCACCAGGCCTGAGGCGAACATCTTCGCGGTGCGCGCGTTGATGGCGGCGTAGACCTGCTCCCGCTCGGGGTTCAGCACGAAGAGCTCGTACTCGTAGCGATCGGCGGAGAACGCGTGCTCGTCGCGGTGCTCGCTGGCAGGTTTGCCGGTCAGGGCGTGGATCTCGAGGGCGCGGATGACCCTCAGGCGATCCTGGACCGGGTGCTTGGCGGCGGTCACCGGGTCCACCTTCGCGAGCCTCTGGTGCAGCGCCTCGTTGCCTTCCCGATCGGCGAAGGCCTCGAGCTCGGCGCGCAGGGCCTCGTCTTTGGATGGGCCGGGCATCACGCCGTGGAGCAGGACGCGCAGGTAGAGCCCCGTGCCTCCCACCACCACCACTTGCTTGCCGCGGGAATGGAGGTCGGCGATCGCCGCGTCGGCCAGCTTGCCGAACCTGGCCGCGGAGAAGTCTTCGAGCGGATCCACCACCGAGATGAGGTGGTGCGGAACGGCGGCCAGCTCTTCGGTGGAGGGCTTGGCGGTGCCGATGTCGAAGTGCCGGTAGACCTGCTGCGAATCGGCGCTGACGAGCTCGGCGTTCAGGCGCTGAGCTGCTTTCAGCGCGAGGGCGGTTTTTCCGGAGGCCGTCGGGCCCGCGATGACGATCAGTTTTGGCAGTGGCCCCTCACCCCGAGACTATTTCTTCAGCGCCGCTTCGACTTCTTTGGCCAGCAGCTCCGCGCCGTCCTGCGAGTAGCCGCGGTGGACCGCGCTGATGGTGCCGTCGGGCCGCACCATGAACAGCGACGGCAGCGGGCTCTTCGTGCCCAGCCAGCGGCGCGCCACGATGTTGAAGCGGTCCTTCGCCACCGGGAAGGTCACCTTGTTCTCGGCGATCAGGTCGGCGACCTTCTTCTGCCCGTCGGCCTCCATGTCGATCGCCACCATCATGATCCGCAGGCCGTCGGCCTTGTACTTCTCGTGCAGCGCCTGGAGGTACGGCATCTCCTTCTTGCAGGGGCCGCAGAAGCTGGCCATGAACGACACCATCAGGGCCTTGGTCTTCTTGTCCGTGGCCTCGAGGCCCACGTAGGTGTCGATGGCCACCGTGGGCTCACCGAACTCCTTGGCGTTGTAGACGGGCAGGCGGAACGACGGGACCGGCTTGTTCACCTCCGCGAGGTCCTCGGCGAGCACGGGCGTGGCGACGAGGGCGAGCAGCAGGAGCGATCGGTTCATGGAGTTCCTCACGACGGGCGGTTTCCCTTCGAATTCAGCCACGCTGGGAGCGCGTCGAGGGCCACTTCGACCGTCTCCTTCGGCGCGTCCTTGGGCAGGCGCATGTTGTCGATCTTGAGGGTGCGCGACTGGTGCTCGGCGTCGCCGTAGCCGGCGAAGAAGGCGGCGTTCACCTTGCTGGCGCGCTCCTTCTGCTTGCCCAGCTTGCCCCCGCGGGGATCGAAGTCGACCTCGAAGCCTTCGTTGCGCAGCTTCATCACCAGCGCGATGGCGTCGTCCCGCTCAGGACCGTCGAAGGTGCCGAGGAAGAGCGTCGGTCCACCCCGCTCCACGCCCTTGAGGGACTCCACCAGCATCACCAGGCGATCGAGGCCCATGGCGAAGCCGACCGCCGGTCTCTCCGGACCACCAAGCTCGTGCACCAGGCGATCGTAGCGCCCACCGCCACACACGGTGCCGGCGGTGCCCAGCGCGTTCTCGCCGGTCTTCGGCTGGTAGATGAACTCGAAGGTGGTGCGCGTGTAGTAGTCGAGCCCGCGCACCAGGCGCCGATCGAGCTCGAAGGGAATGCCGAG
>VFKJ01000644.1 GCA_009885595.1 Myxococcales bacterium
CAAGTACACCAAGGAGCAGGTCAGCCGGGGTGAGTACCTGGTGCGCTTCGGCGGCTGCGACGACTGCCACACCGCCAAGGTGTTCGACCCGAAGGCGAACATGCCGGTGCCGGACCTCGCGCGGCGGCTCGCCGGTCACCCGGAAGGGGCGCCGGATCCCTCTTCAGCGCTGGCGCCGGGCGACACCGGGATCATCGGCCCGACGTTCACCTCGTTCCGAACCGGGTTTGGGGTGGTCTACACGGCCAACCTCACCCCTGACCTCGAGACAGGCATGGGCGGGTGGACGGAGGAGAACTTCATGGGCACCATGCGCACCGGAAGGCACCTGGGCTCCGGGCGGCCCCTTCTTCCCCCGATGCCCTGGTTCGCGATGGCGAAGCTGACCGACGACGACCTGCGCGCGCTGTTCGCCTACCTGCGCTCGCTGCCGCCGGTGAAGAACAAGGTGCCCCCGGTGACGCTGCCCGAGCCGGCCCTCAAGGCGCTCATCAAGGCCAACTCGATGATGATGGCGCCCTGACGTTCACCCTCTCCCCGCTGCGCAGGGAGAGGGGATCAGCGCTTCTTCTTCCTCTTCTCTCTCTTCGCGGCGGCGGCGCTGGTCGAGGCCGCCGCGGCCAGCGCGGGACGGGCGCCGAACAGCACCACCGGCTCGGGCTCGGCGGGCGCCACCGCGTCAGCGGCGCTCCTGGTGAAGATCCACCACACGCCCACCACCGCCAACAGCGCCGCCACCGACATCGTCACGTACTGCTCGTCGAGCCAGTGCGACATCCACGGGAGCGGGCCCCAGTTGAGGTAGTGGCTGACCGCGCACAACGCGACCATCAGCGCGCCCACCTCTCTGCGCTTCTCGTGGAGCACCGCCAGGCCCATCAGGAAGCAGTAGTAGTAGTTGGTCAGCTCGGCGCCGATCACGATGAAGCCCACCCCCAGCGCCGCGCCCACCCAGGGGTCTGCGCCGGTGTGCTTGAGGGCGAGCCACACCAGCACCATGCCCGCGAGGAAGGAGAGCCACATCAGCGGCTTGGCCTCGTCCCACTTCTCCAGGCGGGTCGACTTCCACAGGTGCCAGGAATCGATCAGCCCGGGCCGCACCGTCTTCTGCCCGATGGTGTCGGGCCGCCACGAGAGCACCGTGCGCAGGCCCATGTGGTTGGTGAGCGGGGTGCGCGAGTGCTTCACGGTGTTCTGGGCGAAGCGCTGCCAGGTGGTGGGCCCCCCGAAGAACGTGAAGGAGGCGCCCACCAGCACGATGGTGGCCGCCAGGCCGCCGGCCACGTAGCGCACGAAGCGGGGATCCATCTTCTTGTTCACCCGGAAGTACTCGAACGCCGCCACCGCGACGCCGGCCGCCGCCAGCCCGGGGAAGAGCCGCAAGAGCACCGTGTACGAGAACGCCGCGCCCGCCAGCGCCGGCCTGTTCTTCTTCAGCAGCGCGATCGAGGCGACGAACCAGAAGATCCAGTCGTGCCGCAAGAAGGCGCCGCCGGTCCAGTAATACCGGTTGGGGAAGTGGCAGCCGAGCACGATGGCCGCGATGGCGAAGGCGCGCGGGCCGAAGGCCCACCAGATCATCACCAGGGTGAGCGCGAGGAAGACGGGGTCGATGAGGTTGAGCCGGGTGAGCTGCGCCATCGTCACCGGCCCGCCGGAGTTGGTCAGCGCGTAGCCAGCCAACGTCCACACCGGGGTGGCGTTGTAGCCGTGGTCCAGGTGGATATCGCGCCAGCGCGGCTCGCCCACGAAGCTGCGGAAGGCGGCGATGTCTTTCCTGAAGAGCTCCCATCGGGCGGCGCTGAACGATTCCTTGCAGCGCTCGGGGTGCGCGACGATCTCATCGGTCTTGATGATCACGTTGGTGCGCAGATCCGTGTACGTCTGCCGGGCGACCTCGTCGCGGCGCCCGTTCTCGACGTTCGCCACCGTGGCGCAGTCGTAGAGCTTCTCGTAGCCGAGCTCGGGGAAGTACTTGGCCCCCATCACGTAGTGGTAGGTGTCCCAGACGTGCACGAAGTTGCCGAAGTGCAGCCGCCCGAAGTTGAAGTACGCGAAGAAGCCGCACAGCCCCAGCACCACCAGGGTGCGATCGCGCAGCAGCTGGCGGTACTTCGGCCGGCCGTCCCACTGCAGCTTGAGCCCCCAGCCGATCAGGAACAGCGCGCCGATCGAGATCGCGAACTGCACCCACTGCACCGAGGTGTCGTTGTCGAGCGCGCTGAAGGGCCGCCCCCAGCCGGCGAAGGGCTGCTCGCCCACGAAGTAGCGCGCCAGCAGCAGACACAGCGCCAGCACGCCGACCGGGATCTGCCAGTCGAGGTCGTCTGACTTGTCCTGCGGGGGCGCTGCCGGGGGAGTCGAAGCCATGCGGGCGCGCAATGTAGGGAAGATCGGGCCCGGCCCCAAGAACACAGGCAGTTAGGGAGTTCCCGGAAAGAACATGAGATCTTCCGCGCCACTCACCCGTTGGAGGGGTTCATGAACCGACTCACTTTGCTGGCGTGCGTCCTCGCGGCTCCATTGGCCTTCGCGCAGGGCATGTTGATCCCCACCGACGCCTCGATGGGACCGCTGGGCATCAAGTACCAGCGGGTGTCGGCGGAGATCGTCGACGGCGCGGCGGTGACGAAGGTCGAGCAGGTCTTCGTGAACACCAGCAACCGGCAGCTCGAGGCGCACTACGTCTTCCCGCTCCCCAAGGGCGCCGCGCTGCAGGAGTTCTACCTGTGGATCAACGGCAAGCGCACCAAGGGCGAGATGCTGGAGAAGCAGAAGGCCACCGACATCTACGAGGGCATCGTGCGCCGCCTGCAGGACCCCGGGCTGCTCGAGTACGTCGACACCGACGCCTTCCGCGCGCGCGTCTTCCCGGTGCCCGCCAACGGGGAGCAGAAGATCGAGCTCACCTTCAGCCAGGTGCTCGACTTCAACGCGGGCCTCTTTCAGTACCACTACCCCCTGGGCGCCGGCACCCGCGGAGCGCCGAAGCTGACCGTGCGGCAGGACTTCACCTTCTCCGCGAACATCAAGAGCAAGGTGCCGCTGCGCAGCATCTACTCGCCCACCCACAAGCTGGGCGTCTCGCGCAAGGGTGAGAACGAGGCGGTCACGGGCTTGGAGCTGGGCGCCGGCGCCGACATCTCGAAGGACCTCGATCTCTTCTTCACGGTGTCCGACAAGTCCATCGGGCTCACCTTCATGTCGCACCGGCCCGACCCCGAGCAGCCGGGGTTCTTCATGGCGCTCATCTCGCCCAAGACCGACGTGAAGGCCGAGGACGTGGTCGCCAAGCGCGTCACCTTCGTCATCGACACCTCGGGCTCGATGATGGGCGATCGCATGAAGTTGGCGCGCGACAGCGTCAAGTACTGCGTGCAGAAGGTGAACGCGAAGGACGAGTTCAACGTGGTGCGCTTCTCCACCGACGTGGAGTCGCTGTTCGAGAAGCCGCAGCCCGCCACCGAGGCGAACATCAAGAAGGCGCTGGAGTTCGTCAACGGCATGGAGGCCATCGGCGGCACGGCGATCGACGAGGCGATGGTGCGCGCGCTCAAAGACGGCGCCAACCGCGGTGAGCGCCCGCACATGGTGATGTTCATCACCGACGGTCACCCCACGGTGGGCGAGACCGACGAGGCCTCCATCAGCAAGAACGCCAAGGGCGCCAACCAGGGCAGCCGCGTCTTCACCTTCGGCGTGGGCGACGATCTGAACGCCCGCCTGCTCGATCGCATGGCGGAGGACGGCGCCGGCACCTCGGACTTCGCGCGCGACGGCCGCGACATCGAGCTCAAGATCGGCGGCTTCTACGACAAGGTCGCCAACCCCGTGCTCTCGGACCTGGCGCTCGATCTCTCGGCGTTCGGCGCCTACGACGTGTACCCGAAGAAGCTGGGCGATCTGTTCAAGGGCGCGCAGCTGGTGGTGATGGGCCGCTACCGCACCCCGAAGGACGGCACCGTGCTCTTGACCGGCTCGTTCAACGGCAAGAAGCAGGTGTTCGAGTACCG
The DNA here is from genome assembly GCA_009885595.1 of Myxococcales bacterium. GTDB lineage: Bacteria > Myxococcota > Myxococcia > Myxococcales > Myxococcaceae > Archangium_A. The sequence goes on from VFKJ01000644.1 coordinate 4,014, forward strand.
GGGCGTCGCCACCCAGGAGAGCAAGCAGTTCGACTTCGTTCCCCGGCTCTGGGCGATCCGCAAGGTGGGGTACCTGCTCGAGGAGATCCGCCTGCGCGGCGAGAAGCCCGAGCTCAAGGAGGAGATCGTCGCCCTGGGCAAGAAGTACGGCATCGTGACCCCGTACACCTCGTACCTGGTGGTCGAGGACACCCCGATGCCGGTGGCGCAGAACCGGCCGCCTCCGCCCCCAAGGCCCGAGCCGTGGGCCTTCCGCAACCGCGGCGGCGCCGAAGAGAAGGCCAGCGCGCCCAAGGGCTCGGCCAGCGGCTTCAGCCTCGGTGGCGGCGGGCTCGGCCGCGCCAATGCGCCCGCGCCCGCCTCCGTGGCGCCGGCGGAGCCCTCGGCGGCCGATGACTTCGACAGCGCGTTCAGCGGCCCGGGCAAGCCGGCCAAGGACGAGGCGATGAAGAAGTCCGACGGCAAGGAAGGCATCGCGATGTCCAGGGCGGTCCGCAAGATGAAGGAAACGACCGAGGGCGAGCGCGTCAACGATCCCGTGCGCAGCGCGTCGGGCCGCACCTTCGTGTACCGGAACGGCGGGTGGATCGACACCGAGGCTCAGTCGGGTACGCCCAAGCAGCTCAAGGTGAAGTACCTGTCGGACGCGTACTTCGCGCTGCTCAAGGCCCGGCCTGATCTGAAGGCCGCGCTGGCGCTGTCGGACCGCCTGGTGATCGTGATCGGCAAGGACAAGAGCGTCATCATCGAGCCCGAGGCGGGCGAGACGAAGGCTGACGCAGTGACTGCCTTCCTGAAGTGAAATCCTGCCTCCCTCTCCCCTGCGGGGAGAGGGTCGGGGAGAGGGCTGTCGCCTTTTCAGCTCCGCGTGACCAGCACGTCAGAAGTGGTGTGCGTCATGATCCACTCCGCCACGCTGCCCAGAATCAACTTCCTCACGCCCTTGCGCCCGTGGGTGCCGACGACG
>VFKJ01000736.1 GCA_009885595.1 Myxococcales bacterium
ATGACTCCGTCCATGACCCCGTCCATCGCGCTCCCGACCGCCCGGCCCACCTTCGCCGATCGACTCCGCCCCCGTCGCACCCAGCTGATGCTCGGCCTCACCCTGGGCCTCGGCACCGAGCTCTTCCTCGACGGCACCCACTACGGCCTGGGCCACGCACTCTTCGCCGTCCTCCTGGGCACCTTCACAGTGGCCAGCGCCGGCCAGGAAGCCTGGCAGTCCGCCGGAGCCCATCGCTGGCTCCTGCTGGGCGCGGTGCTGCTGCTCGCCTCCACCATGCTGCACGACGCCGCCTGGCTCTCGACGCTCTGCAGCCTCGCCGCCGCCCTCCTCTACGCCCTCGCGTTGCAGGGCTGGACCGGCGAACGCGAGCTCTCGACGCTGCGCACCGGCCAGCTCTTCGCCGCGCCCTTCAAGACGGCCGGTCAGTCACTCTTCGCCGGCGCGCTCGTCACCAGCCGCCAGCTCGAGCACGCCAACATCACCTCCACCCTCCGCAGGTACGCACCTTCGGCGCTGCGGCTGATGCTGATCGTGCTGCCGCCGGTGTTCGTGCTCACGCTGCTCCTCTCCTCAGGAGACGCGCTCTTCCGCGCCCGGCTGGAGGCGATCGAGGAGACGCTCTTCGGCGTTCCCCTGGAGGGCTTCGTGCGCGGCACCTTCGTCACCTTCATCGCGGGCCTCGCGCTCACCGGCGCCCTCGCCCTCGCCTCCCGCCGCCGGGACGAGGTCGTGCCCAGCGCCCCCGCGCGATCGCTGCGCGCCTTCGAGAGCTTCGCGCTGCTGGGCACCCTCACCTCGCTGCTGCTGTTCTACGGGCTGACGGCCACGCCCTGCGCGCTCGCCCCGACCTCCTGCGAGCTGCCCCCGGGTGTCACCTACGCCGAGGCCGCGCACGAGGGCTTCTTCCAGCTCCTCTTCGCCGCCCTCGGCATTCTCCTTCTCCTGATGGCGCTGCCCGCCCGGACTGAGCTCGAGTCGAAGCAGTCCCGGGTCACCTTCACCTCGCTGTCCACCGCCCTCGTGCTCGCGACCATGCCGATGCTGAGCTCCGGCGCCGCCCGTCTCTGGCGCTACGAGTCGATCTACGGCCTCACCGTGCTGCGCCTGCTCGCCTACGCGGGCCTGGGGCTGGTCGCCGCCGTGCTCGCGTGGCGGGCCCTCACCCTCTGGGTCTTCGCCGACGCCTTCGTGGGGGGCGCGATCGGCCTGTGCACCGTCACCCTGCTCGGTCTGGCCGCGCTCTCGCCCGACGCCTACATCGCCCGGCAGAACGTGCAGCGGGAGAACGTCGATGTCGCCTACCTCATCCTGCTCTCCGACGACGCCCTGCCCGCTTTGGCGGAATCCCTGGAGCGGTTACCCAACCCGCCGTACGTGGTGCTCTCCGAGGTCCTGACCTACCGGGCCCAGCGCCTCGGCGCCCGCGAGCCCCTCCTCTCCTGGAACCTCGGCCGCGCTCGCACCCGCGCCGCCCTCGCCCCCCTGCTGCGTAACCCCCCGGGATGAGTGGCGCAGTTCGAGTGGCAGAAACCACCCGAGGGCGGCATTCGTAGGGTCCGCATGACCCGATGGCACGTGGTTGCAGCCCTGCTGAGCGCAGTCCTCGCCTTCGCTTTGACCGCGTGGGCGCAGACCTCACCGAAGTCGAAGGAGAGTTCCCCCGTGAAGTCCCAGAAGCCCCCGTCTGACGAGCTGAAGAAGAAGCTCTCCGCGGAGCAGTTTCACGTCACCCAGGAGTGCGGCACCGAGCCGCCCTTCCAGAACGCCTATTGGAACAACCACGAGGACGGCATCTACGTGGACGTGGTGTCCGGCGAGCCGCTCTTCTCCTCCCGGGACAAGTTCGACTCCGGCACCGGCTGGCCCAGCTTCACCAAGCCCCTCGAGCCCAACGTCGCCGAGAAGAAGGACATCACCTTCGGCATGACGCGCATCGAGGTGCGCTCGAAGGGCGGCGACTCGCACCTGGGTCACCTCTTCGACGACGGCCCCGCGGACAAGGGCGGCCTGCGCTACTGCATCAACTCGGCGTCGCTGCGCTTCGTGCCCGCCGCGCGGCTGGAAGCCGAGGGCTACGGCAAGTACGCCGCGCTCTTCCCCTCCGCCAAACAGGAAGGCGCCACCGCCACGGCCGCGGGGCTGGAGAGCGTCTACCTGGCCGGCGGCTGCTTCTGGGGCCTGGAAGATCTCATCCGGAAGATCCCCGGCGTCACCGCCACCGAGGCTGGCTACACCGGGGGCTGGCTGAAGAACCCCACGTACGACGACACCCACGACAGCAAGTCAGGCCACGCGGAGTCGGTGAAGGTGGTCTTCGACCCGAAGAAGCTCAGCTTCGAGGACCTGCTCGAGAAGTGGTTCTTCAAGATGCACGATCCCACCACCCTCAACCGCCAGGGCAACGACGTCGGCACGCAGTACCGCTCGGCGATCTTCTTCACCACCCCCGCGCAGAAGACGGTGGCCGAGGCGGTGAAGGCGCGCGTCGACAAGTCCGGCAAGTGGCCCAGGGCCGTCGTCACCGAGATCGTCGCCGCCACCCAGTGGTACCCCGCCGAGGCCTACCACCAGGACTACCTGGAGAAGCACCCCAGCGGGTACACCTGTCACTTCATGCGCGAGTGAGCCGGCCCCGGCAGTGACACGTTGCGAATGCGCAGGCGCTTGAAGGTGCGCTGGAGCATGCCCAGCTGTCCCTCGGTCAGCGGCTCGACCGAGGTGACCACCACCTCGGTGAACGTCCGCGCGGGGATCGACCCGAACAGGGTGTCCATCCAGAGGAGGCCCAGGCTGGGCACCAGCTCGATCACCAGCGAGCGGAACTGGTCCTCGCGCTTGAGGCGCAGCCGCACCCCAGCGGTCTGGAACACCACGCTGGCGGCGGCCCGCTCGGCGTCGCGCAGCCGAGCCACCGTCTCCTCGAGCGGGACGGTGACTAGGCACAATCGTTCGCGGTCTCGCGGGGCTGTGTTCGTCGCAACTGAAAAACCTGCCCGAGAGGCACCGCCGGCGCCCTGGGCCTCGAGGGTACGCAGTCGAGTCTGGGTCTCCATCGAGCCGAGCTCGGGCTTGCCTCTCGCTTCGTGACTCTCTCTGACCTGGTGAACGGAGCGATGATCAGGTCACTCTCGAGACAGTTCTTCCCCAAACCGGAGCCGGTTCCGGTTTCGGGAACAACGGGCGTCACCGCCACATCGCTTCGCTCAATTCGGAGCTGAAAGCCCGGGCCGCGGGGCCTGTTCGACTGGAGCGCCGGAGCGAGGATCCCGCTTCACGGCGCCCTCTCGAGCCAATCAGTTCAATGCGACCCGGAATAACTCGGATCGATCTTCAGCACCTCGGCCTTGAGCTTGGGGTCGTCGGCCACGTCCTGGCCCAGCATCACCCAGTCCAGCTGCACGGTGCGGGCGCTGGGCGCGGTGTTCTTCGCGAGCCCGGTGGTGAGGTCCTTGTGACGCTGCTTGAAGTCCTGCAGCGTCTTGTTCAGCTCAGCGGCGGCCGCCTTGTCCTTGGCGGCGGCGAGGCGCTGCTCCAGCGTCTTGATCTGGCCGGCGACGAACTCGGCCTGGCGGCGATCGCGCTCGGCGAGGCTCAGGTCGAAGAACGGGCCCTTGCTGCCCCCGAGGGTGACCTGCACCTTCGCCAGCGCCTGCCCCTTCTGCGCCGAGGCGAACAGGAGCGCCGAGGTCTCGTCCACGCGCTGCGCCGGCTGGGTGCCGCGGAACTCTCCGGACTGAATGACGAAGTCGACCTCGCTCTTGAGCTCGGTGGAGAGCTGCATGCCGTCGGCGTAGGTGGTGGCCGCGAGCACGATGGTGAGATCGCGCGGCCCCAGCACCTTCAAGGCCGCCCGGGCTGCCTCCACCGTCGCCGTGCCCTGCACGTCCTTGTCGGGCGCGACCGGCCCCACCGCGCTCAGCCCGATGATCCCCACCTTCACTCCGCCCGCATCGATCACCACGCCCGAATCGAAGACCCGCTGGCCGCCGCGCTCGAGGTTGGCCGAGAGCAGCTTCACCTTCGAGCTCTTCGCCAGGCCTTCGAGGAAAGCGAGGCCCGCTGACAGATCGCGCTGCCCCACGGCCATCACCCTGGTGCCGAGCTGCTCCATCACCCCGAGGATGAACCTCGCGCGCGCCTGCTCCGCCGCGGTGGCCACGCCCGCGTTCGCGAAGAGCGCGTTGCCCGAGTCGAGCACCAGCACGTTCGCCGGAGCCAGCTTGTCCAACACCGTCTTGCGCCTGGCCAGACCGCCAGTGGGGTTGGCGCGTCAACCACAGGGGGCGACTTCGCCCCCGTTGTCTCCCTGGAAGACGAGCGTGAGCTGCTTGCCCCCGGCCGCGAAGGAAGGGAGCGCCAGCAGCAGCAGCGGGAGCGCGAGCCGCTTCACTTCTTCTTCCGCAGCTCGGCCAACCTGGTCTTGGCGGTCTTGGCGGCGTCGCTCTTGGGGTGGCTCTTCACCAGCTCTTCCAACGCCAGCCGCGACTCGTCATTCATCTTGAGCTGCTTGAAGCACTCGGAGCTGCGCAGGTACGACACCGGCGCCGATTTCGTCTTGGCGTAGTCCTGGATCACCTTGCCGAACTCGTAGAGCGCCTCGCGGCACTTCTGCTCGCCGAAGAAGAGCTCGCCCAAGGCGAAGTGCGCCTCGCCCACGCCCTCGTCGCGGGGGAACTTCTTCATGAACTCGGTGTAGAGCTTGCGCGCGAGGTCCTGCTCGCCGGCCTTCGCCTTCTCGTCGGCCAGCTTGAGGAACTCCTTGGGGTCGTCGGGCCGCTTGAGCTCTTCCTTCTTCGGCTCGGGCGGCGTGTTGACCGCCACCGGGGCGACGGGCTGCGCGGCGAGCTTCGCCTCGAGCTCCTGCATCTTCACCTGCTGCGACTCGAGCTGGCCGCGCAGCACCGCGACGTCCTGCAGCGCGGTGTCGACCTTCACGCCCATGTTGGCGCCGGTGGTGCGGGTGGCGCGATCGAGCTGATCGAGGGCGGTCTGCAGCTGGGTGCTGGCCTCATCGAGCTTGCCGCGGGTCTCGGCGAGCTCGGCCTTCAGCTTGAGGTTGTCGGACGCGAGGCCGTCGAGGCGGTTCTCGACCACCCGGCCGCGATCCGCGGGGAAGAAACAGCCTGAGACGGTGACGGCACAGAGGGCCGCGACGAATTGACGCATGGCGGCGCACCTTACAACTTTGAGCACCAATGTCTCCCTCTCCCCCAGTGGGGGGAGAGGGTCGGGGAGAGGGGCGAACTTCAGGTCCGACGACGCCGCGATCGGAACATCAACCCCAGCGCCAGCAGCGGCAGCAATTCGAACCCGCTGGTGCACCCGCACCCCTTGGGCGTCGGGGGCACCTCGACGAAGGCGGGGTTCTTCACCACCACGTCGACGATCGCGGGGTCCGACGCCTGGGTCAGATCGCGGACGACGAGCTGCAGCTTCACCACTTCGCTGGCCCCCTTCACGGTCGGCGCCTGGAAGGTGATGGTGTTCGTGGTCGCGCCCGTCATCTGCACCGTGGGCCCGCTCACCTGGCTCCACTCGTACGTGAGCGGGTCGCCGTCGGCGTCCGAGCCCGAGCCGAGCACGTCAATCACCTCGGCCACGTTGACCTCCATGGTGGCGGGCACGGTGGCGACAGGCTTGCGGTTGACGTTCTTGACCAGCACCGCCTGCTCCAACGGCAGGGTGACCGCGCGGCCGTCCGTCACCGTCATCTGCAGGGTCATCATGGTGTCGGCGTCGACGTCGGGCGCCACGAAGGTGTTGTCGGTGATCGTCACCGACGGACCGCTGAGCTGCGTCCAGTTGACGGTGAGGGGATCGTTGTCGGGGTCGGTGCCCGCACCGACCAGGGTGACCGGGTCGCGCTCGAACACCTCGATGGCCGGCCCGATGGTCGCCGTGGGCGCGCCGTTGGTGCAGGTGTTGGGGTCAGAGGTCACGCTGGTGAACGGCTTGTTGGTGATGCCGTTGACGAGGACGTCGTCGATCTCCCAGCCCTTGGCCGCGGCGGCGTCATCCGCGCCGATGCGGAAGCGGAATCGAATCGTCTGGCTCGCGTAGCGTGTGCCCAGATCGATCGTCGCGGAGTTGAACGTCGGGTAGCCCGCGCTCTTGCCCACGAACGCCATCCGGCCGCGCAGCGGGTTCGAGCTCTGGTTCTGCGAGGTGGTGACTAGCCCGGTGTACGTGGGCGCGGTGAAGCTCCCAACGTCGGTCCAGGTGCCGCCGTTGGTGCTCACCTCGACCACGGCGCCGTCGTAGAACTCGGTGGCGTCCTTCTCGAAGTCGAAGCGGTGCTTGAAGGTGATGCTCGCCGGCCCCGGGCCCACGATCAGCGGGGGCGAAGTGAGCGAGGTGTCGGCCGGCGAGGCCGGGTTCGGCCCAAACCAGTAGTGCTGCGTGGCGGTCGACTGGAACACCCGGAAGTTGCTGCCGGTGTTCAGGTTCGGATCCGACGAGGCGGTCCAGGTCGTCATCGGCGACTCCACGTCGTCGAGGCGGCTGCTGTTGGGCACCATGTCGAAGTTGAGGCGGAACATCGACTGCAGGGTGGTCGGCCCCATCGCCAGCGAGGGGTCGGACACCACGAGGTTGAACATGCCGCCCACCGAGCCGGCCACGTCGGCCATCGCCACCGGAATGGTGACCGTGGCCACGCCGAAGGGCGCGGTGCTGGGCATCGGGAAGCTCGCCCCTTGCGGGAAGCTCACCCCTGCGGTGGGCGAGGTGATCGCCACCGTGGCCGCCGAGAGGGTCCCGGTGCCGGTGTTCTTCAGGGTGATGGTGAGCAGGCCGACCTCGTTCGCGTCGAGGTTGCCGTCGCGATCGCAGCTGGTGGTGGCGTCGTTGATCGTCACCGAGGTGATGGTCACCGCGTTGCCGACCAGGAAGCTCTCCGTCACCGGCGAGTTGGTCTGCGAGTCGCGATCGGGCGCGACCGCGCCCATGCCCAGGCCGCGCCGCGCGAAGGCCGCCCAGAGCGCGGCGAAGTCGGTGGCGTCATTGGCCGCGGCGACCGCGAGCACCGCGTCGCGCGCGTCCACGAAGGTCGGCATCAGCGCCGTCGCCTTGTACCCCGCCACCAGGTAGCGCTTCATCAGCGCCCGCGCCTGGGGGAAGGAGTGCCGGGGGTCGCGCAGCAGCGCCACGTAGCACTCCCACAACATCGCGGCCCACACCTCGCCGGTGTTGTGCACCTCGCTGTTGTCCGCACCCGAGGCGCCGAAGGCCAGCGGCGCGGTGGTGGGCAGCCGGGTGCCGTCGGCGATGTGCTTGAAGGTGAGCGGGTTCTTCGCGAAGTCAGCCGAGAGCGGGTAGCGGCGGAAGCCGAAGTAGTAGGCGTTGGTGTCGCTGGCCCCGCCGGCCCACCCGGCCAGCCCGAAGGCGCCGTTCCAGTTCGCGTTCGAGGCCAGCTGCGCGTCGCTCTCGCGGGCGATCATCAGCCCGGCGTGGAAGTCGGCCCAGCCCTCGCCCATGCCCACCGCCTGCAGGTTGCTGATGCCGTTGCCGTCGCCGATGAGGCGGTTCGAGATGAAGTGACCCCACTCGTGGGCCACCACGCCGTTGTCGAGGGTGCCGTCGCGGTCGTTCGCAGCGGTCTGGCTCAGGGTGACGGTGGTCGCGCCGCCACCCGAGGTGATGAGGCCCTTCAAGGTGATGCCCGAGTTCTGCGACACCGACATCACGGGAATGGTGACGTTGGCCTGCCCGCTGGTGGGCGCGCCGGGCATCGGCATGGGCCCGCTGCCTTGCTGCCCCGAGGGGATGTTGTTGGCGATGATCACGCCCGCGGCGCCGGCGATCTGGGCGTTGAGCGCCTTGAGGTAGAACGTGCAGGTGCCGCGATCGATGAGCACGACCTTGCCAGCCCCGGAGTTGGCCGGGAGCGCCGTGCAGGCGTCGACCGGGGAGGCCAGCATCAAGGGCGCGGTCAGCACGAAGGTCTGCGGGCCGAACTCGGCGCCCAGGCTGTTGAAGGGCTGCGGCGTCGCGGTGTTCGCCACCAGGGTGGCGGTGCTCGACCCGTCGAAGACGTACATCTGCATGCGCGGGCTGGCGCCGTCGGACGGCGTCGACATGTTCGCGTTGCTGCGGCCCGAGTAGTCCTGCGCCTCGGTCAGCAGGGTGTCGTTCTCCAGGCCACCGCGGCCCTTGTTGCTGAGCTGGGCGTTGCCGGCGGCCTCGTTGAAGCCGTCGTCGTAGTACCAGTCGTGGAAGATGTTGTTGTTGAAGAACAGCTGGGCGATCGCGGCCTGCCGCTGAGAGACGTTCGCCTCGGGCGAGGCGTTGAAGTCGTAGGTGTACTCGAACGCGGTGGCGCCGGTGGTGGTGCCGATCGGGTCCGACCCGGCGGTGAAGCCGTTGCTGCGCGCGATGTCCGCGTAGGCCCTCACGTTGTTGCCGCTGGTCTGCGTCGCGCCCGCGGCCAGCCAGGGGTCGAGCGTGGACAGGCCCTGGTGCTCGAGCGTCACGAGGTTCTGGGTCGCCTGGCCGGGGTCGAAGTTGCTGGGCGTGGCGGTGGGGTACGGGGTGGCGCCCAGGCCCTGGGGTCCGTCGAACGGGAGGAAGGGCGCGGTGCCGTCCGCCCAGACCTTGTAGGTGTACGCGTCGGCGGCGGCGAGGTTCTTCCGGTAGAGCACCGAGCCGTCCACGGCCGAGACGACGAAGGAGTAGTAGCTCGAGTCCTGCTCCGAGGTGGGCACGTCGAGCTCGACGTAGAAGCCGGGCACCACGCCCTCAGGGAGGGGGAAGTAGACCGCGCGGGTGCGCACGGGCGTGGCCGAGCCCGCCAGCTGCCAGTGCTGGTAGCCACCCGGGAAGGTGCCGAGGTCCTCGAGCTCTGTGCCCTGGAGCGAGCGGCCGATCAGGTTCTGGAACGCCGAGCCGATGGCCGACTCGGCGGCGAGCGCGAAGTCACCCTGCGGCTTCGTCTCAGGGGTGAGGTAGCCCGAGAGCGCCACCAACTGCAGCTTCGAGGTCATGATCACCTTCACCTCGTCGCGGAAGACGCGCACGCCGCGCACGCGCTGCTGGAAGGTGACGATCACCGCGGTGCCGTCGTTGAGATCGTGCACCTGGCTGACCTGCGCCTCGGCCCAGCGGGTCGGCTCGCCGCGGTAGAGCTCCGCGTGGGTGAGCAGGTAGCGCCGCGCCGCTTCGGCCGGCGTCAGGCCCATGTCGCGAAAGCTGCGGGCGGCGCGCTCCGGCGCGGCCCAGAAGAAGGTCGGAATGCCGTAGCGCTTCTCGATCGACGTCACCTGGCCCGAGGTGAAGGCCGCGCGGCCCAGCGAGCTCATGCCCCGCGGGTCGACCAGCGACCTCGCGTCACCCCGCGAGAGAAACGCATCCACCATCGGCTCGTTCGCGGCGAGCGCGAGCGACGAGGTCACGAGCGCGACGGCAATCAGCAATTGCTTCGACATGGACAACCCTTTCTTCAGCTCGAGGTCTGGCTTCCAAGTCAGACCTCACTGCGCACGTTCCCCACGTGTGCGGGCGAGCTCGTACTGGTAGCAAGCGCCCAAATCAAGCCAATTCATCAATAAAAACAGACCTTTGCGTGCCAGTAAAGTGGCGAGGGAGAGCGACAGAAAAGTATCGGGTGGGCAGGGATGTCAGGGGAGGACAAGGTGTGACACCACTCGTTGCGAGGACTTGTGAGCTCAGATCGGGACGCCCTCGAGGCCGCCATCGATGCCGCGCCGGACGACGCGTCGCGCTACGCGGTGCTGGGGGACTATTACCTCCAGCTCGGCGATCCGCGCGGCGAGCTGATCTCGCTGCAGCTGACGGAGCGCTCGACGCGGGAGAAGCGGGAGCGGGAAGAGGTGCTCCTGCGCACCCGCGGCCTCCGCATCGCCCAGACCCAGCGCGCGCAGTGGCGCTGGGGCTTCGTTCACACCCTCTTCTTCGGCCTGGTGCAGCACGCCGGTTGGGAAGAGCGGCGCGATGACTGGACCACCACCCTGCTGGCGCCCGCGCTCGCGCACCCCAGCTGCCGCTTTCTTCGCGAGCTGGTGGTGGACGCGGGGCCGGGCGACGACGCGCTGCGCTTTCTGTCGGCAGATCCGCAGCGGCACCTCGAGGGCCTCACCCTCACCTGCAACGAGCTCGATCTCGCGAACGTGGGAGCGGGCCTCTCGAAGCTCCTCAAGCTCGCGGTCTACGCGCAGCTGATCGTCCCCGCGGAGGTGAAGCTGCCCCGGCTGCAAGAGCTCTCGGTGCCGGTCGACGCGATGACCACCGGCGGCCTGGGGGTGTTGCTGGGCGCCCTGCCCTCGCTGCAGCGCCTCACCCTGAGCTCACTGGAGTCGTTCGATCGCGAGGCGCTCTTCCCGGTGACGCAGCTCAGGGGGCTGCAGAAGCTCACCCTGCGGGCAGACAAGACCACGCGCTCCGCGGTGGAGGCGATCGCCGACTCGCCGCTGCTCCAGTCGCTGGTCACGCTCGACGTCTCCCGCAGCGGCATGACCGAAGAGGCGGCGCACCGGCTGATGGCGCTGAAGTTCGCGAGGCTCGACGACCTGGTGCTGGGTGACGCGCCCTGATCGGCCCGCGGGGAGAGGCGGTCGAGCCGCAAACCACGGAGGCCCTGCCCGCCGCTGCGCCCTCAGCGGGCAGGTCAGGCGCGGATCAAGGGGGCGCCGTAGCTGGCGAACGCCTCATCATGGGTGACCAGCGTGTAGCCGTCTTCGAGCGCCTGCGCGATCAACAGCCGATCGAAGGGGTCTCGGTGGTGCCACGCGAGGCTCCTCACTCGCAACGCGGCAGCGAGGCCGAGCTCAGCGACCTCGAAGCCGGAGCGCTGCAGCACCTCGGGGAGCCACGCTTCGGCCGGCTTCTTCAGGGTGAGCTTGCCCAGCGACTGCTTGATCGCGATCTCCCAGGCGCTGACGATGCTCACCAGGACGTCGTTGCGGCCGTCTTCCAGAGCAGCGACCGCCTCTGCCGTGAGCCGCGACGGATCGATCGCGCTCCAAAGCAGCACGTGGGTGTCGAGCAAGAGCTTCACGGTTGCGGTTGTCCAAAGGCGGCAGCGATGTCTGCGGGCAGCTCGTCGAAGTCGGGGCTGATGGTTGCTTCTCCGGCGAACAACCCGAGCTTCCGCTTGCGGACCGCCGTCCGGTAGGGAGAGAGCACGGCGACCGGTTCTCCCGCGCGCGCGATGATCACCCGCTCCCCACCCTCGACCTCCTCGAGGAGCTTGGAGAGTTGCGACTTGGCCTCATGGACGTTGACCTGCTTCATGCTTGCGACATTAGCTAACGTTGGTCCACTCGGCAACGCATGTGAAACTGCACGGGAAACTGATGCTGCTCTACGAGCTCAACAACGAGGCGGCCGCGCCCTGATCGGCCCGCGGGAGAGGCGGTCGAGCCGCAAACCGCGGAGGCCCGGCGCGCCGCCGCGCCATAGACTGAACCATGGCCGTCATCGAACCGATCGCGCGCGTGGGGCTGGTAGCCCGCGGCGCGCTCTACGTGGTGGTCGGCCTCACCGCGGTGCGGGTCGCGGTCGGGCTGGGCGGTCGCACCACCGACGTCCGCGGCGCCGTCGGCGAGGTGGGCCGCTTCTACGCGGGGGACGTGCTGCTCCTGGTCCTCGCGCTGGGGCTGGGCGCCTACGCGGTGTGGCGCGTGGCGCAGGCCATCTGGGACCTGGACAGACACGGCTCCGGGCTCAAAGGGTGGGCGATGCGCTTCGGCGAGCTCGTCAGCGCGCTCATCCACTTCGGGTTGGCCCTCACCGCGGCCGGAATCGCCGTCTCCACCGGGGCGGGTTCCCTGCGGCGTTGGGTGGCGACGGCCCTCGCCGAGCCCGTGGGCGTGTGGGCAGTCGGCGTCGCCGGCGCGATCGTCATGGTCGTGGGTGTGAACCAGTTCTACCGGGCGTGGACGGTGAAGTTCGAGGAAGACCTCCAGCTGGGTCAGATGACCCCGGGCGGGCAGACCTGGGCGAGGCGAATCGGCCGCTTCGGTCTCGCGGCGCGGGGCATCACCTTCCTCATCGTCGGGTGGTTCCTCATCCGGGCGGCGCTGCACGTCAGCGCCCTCGAGGTGAAGGACATGGGTGAGGCCCTGCGGGTGCTCAGGGCGCAGCCCTTCGGCGCCTGGCTGCTGGGCATCGTCGCCTGCGGCACCATCGCCTACGGCCTGCTGTCCTTCCTCGAAGCGCGCTACCGCCGGATCGTTCGCTGAGGGAGCCGTCCCGCAGCGCCTTCCCCTGAGGTACGACAGGCGCCATGAAGCCGCTCGCCGAGCTCCATCTGCATCTCGACGGCTCGCTGCGCATGAGCACCGTGCGCGAGCTGGCCCCCTCCGTTCCGGGGGATCTGCTCTTCCACGCCGGCATGGGCCTGGCTGAAGCGCTCTCCCGCTTCGCCTTCACGCTCTCGTTGCTGCAGGAGCCCGCGGCCGTGCGCCGGGTGGCCTCGGAGATCTGCGAAGACGCCGCGAAGGAGGGGGTCACGGGGCTCGAGATCCGCTTCGCCCCCCAACTGCACCGAGGCGCGAGCCCGGCGGCGATCGTCGACGCCGCGCTGGAGGGCATCGCCGGCCGCGCGGGGCTCATTCTCTGCGGCCTCTACGGAGAAGATCCCCGCGTGCTGGAAGGGCACGTCGAGCTGGCGCGCTCGCGGCCCGGAGTCGTCGCGATCGATCTCGCCGGCGGTCCGGCGCCCAGCCAGGCCTTCAGGCTCGCCGACTACGCGAAGCCGTTCACCCGCGCGAAGGAGCAGGGCCTCGGGCGCACCGTGCACGCGAGCGAGGGGCGCTCAGCCGAAGAAATCCGGATCGCCGTGGAACAGCTTCACGCGCAGCGCATCGGGCATGGCACCACCCTGCTCGACGATTCGCGCGTGCTCGAGCTGGTGCTGGAGCGCGGCGTCACCCTCGAGGCCTGCCCGACTTCGAACGTGCACACCGGCATCTTCAAGAGCGTCGATGAGCACCCGCTGCCGAGGTGGCTCGCGCTGGGCGTGCGGGCGTGCATCTGCGCCGACAACACCCTGCTCTCGAGCGTCACCACGGCTCAGGAGCACGAGCGCGCTTCACGCATTCCGGGAATGACGGCGGCGTTGATGGAGCGCGCGATCGAGAACTCGCACGCTGCCCGGTTTGGGAGCTGAGAGGCGGTTCTACCCCTCTCCCCGACCCTCTCCCCCTCTTCCTGGGTCGCTCGCCTCGGCGCATCTTTCGCTTCGCTTCAGCTGCTTGGCCCAGCTTCGCTGGGACGGCTCCGCTCCGGGGGGAGAGGGAGGTTCCAGAGCGCGGCGTACCGGCCTCCGCGCGCGAGCAATGCCGTGTGCGTGCCCTGCTCCACCACCCGCCCGCGCTCGAGCACCACGATCTGCTCGGCCCTCTGAATGCTCGCCAGCCGGTGCGCGATCACGATCGCCGTGCGCCCCACC
>VFKJ01000852.1 GCA_009885595.1 Myxococcales bacterium
CCCGTGGGCGAGGTACTTCTGGTTCACCACCACCTGCACCACCAGCGCGAGCACGGCCAGCAGCACGTCCTGCAGCACGCCGAAGACGATCAGCTCCATCAGGTAGAGCCGCCACTCGATGTCGAAGAACCCGCGGCTCACCTGGGCCAGCAACGCGGCGGCGCCGACCACCAGCTGCAGTGAGGCGTTCACCAGGAACAGCGCCACCAGCTTCGAGACGAAGGGCACCCAGGTGGGCACGCGCGAGGCGTCGACGATGTCCGCGAGCTGCGCGTCGCGTTCCTTCCACACCAGCTCGCCCGCGTAGAAGGTGAGGGTGATCAGGCTGAAGAAGCTGAAGGTGGCGCCGGCGAGCTCCAGCATCTGCCAGGTGACGGGCAGCGTCGCGGTGCCGAAGATCTCCTTGGCGATCACCACGCCGGTGAGCACGAAGAGCAACCCGGCGCAGACGAAGGACCAGAAGACCGCGCTGCGCGTGATGTCTTTGAAGTGCATCCACCCGGTGCCGAAGGCGGTGCGCCACCAGCCCGCGGTGGTGGGGCTCGAAGTGGTGGTGGGTATCGGACCGTGCGGCACGGTGCTCGGCTCGACCAGCGACCCGCGGCCGCGTTGCTCGTCGACCGTGGTGCGGAAGCGGTTGACCGTCAGCGCCAGCAGCGCCGCGCCCACCGCGGTCCACAGCGCCTTGTTCGCGAGCATCAGCCCCCAGAGCGGCACCAGGTCGCGGTTGCGCTCGGCGGGCGTCCAGTAGCGCGTCACCAGGTCGAAGGTGATGAACCCGAAGGGATCTGCGAGCGCGCCCAGGGTGTGGTTCTGCACGTCGCCGATCGCGGTGCCGAGCACCGAGTAGCCGAGCACCAGCACCACCACGCCCACGTAGACGGGCGCCATTTGCCGGGTGAGCGCGGCGAGGGAGAAGAAGACGGCGCCGGTGACGAAGAGCATCGGCCAGATGCTGATGAGGTAGGGCCACAGGTAGAAGGAGAGCTGGTGCGGGGCGAGCCCGGGCAGCTCCATCAGCTTGAAGTAGCCCACCCCCTGCGCCAGCAGCGCCGCCGTGAACATGCCGACGGCGATCGCCAGGAACAGCACGCAGGAGAAGAGGTACGCGCCCAGGAAGCGCCCCAGCAGGTAGGTCAGCTTCTTCACGTTGCGGGTGAAGATGAGCGGCCAGGTGCCGGTGCCGAAGTCCTGGTACGCCGCCTGCCCGAAGATCGCCGCCACCGTGAAGAGCCCCAGCAGCGCCATCACGGTGAGGTTCGCGAAGATGGTGTGCGGGCCGTTGGCGTCGATGCGCTCGTTGCCCGTCGAGGTGCTCACGCCGCGGAAGAGCCCGGCGGCCGCGGCCATCAGGAAGAAGCCGCCGAAGAAGAGGATCGCCGCGTACACGTACGTGGAGAGCAGCTTGAGCCGGCGCTCGAGCTCGAAGCTCACCAAAGCGCCGAACATCACGCCGCCTTCTTCTTCGAGGCGTCCAGCGACTGAAAGTACACGTCTTCGAGATCGGGGCTGACCGGCTCGAAGTCGGCCCGCGGCTGCTTTTCCGAGAACACGTGCGCCAGGCGCTGGCCTGCCATGCGGCGCACGGCGATCACCGGGAGTTCCTTCGCGATGCCCTCGAGCTCTTCGGCGGTGACGAACTTCTTCCAGATGCGGCCCTCGAGGTCCTTCATCAGCGCGAGCGGGCTCCCCGAGAGGATCACCTTCCCGCTCGCGAGGATCGCCATCTTTGGGCAGAGATCGGCGACGTCGGTGACGATGTGGGTCGAGAGCAGCACCACCACGTCTTCGCTGATCTCCGCGAGCAGGTTGTGAAAGCGGAAGCGCTCGGCGGGGTCGAGGCCGGCGGTGGGCTCATCGACGATGATCAGCCTGGGGTTGCCGATCAGCGCCTGCGCGATGCCGAAGCGCTGCTTCATGCCGCCGGAGAAGCCGCCCAGCCGCCGCGACTGGTGCTCCCAGAGGTTGGTGCGGTGGAGCAGCGCCTTCACCACCTCGTGGCGCTCGCTGCGCTTGCTCAGCCCCTTGAGCTGCGCGAGGTGATCGAGCATGTCGAAGGCGGTGACCTTCGGGTACACGCCGAAGTCCTGCGGCAGGTAGCCGAGCACGTCGCGCAGGCGATCGGGCTCCTTGGCGATGTCGATGTCGCCGAAGCGCATGGTGCCCGAGTCGATCGCCTGCAGCGTCGCCACGCTGCGCATCAACGACGACTTGCCGGCGCCGTTGGGTCCCAGCAGCCCGAACATCCCGTGGGGGATGGTGAGGGTGACGTCGTCGAGCGCCTTCACTCCGTTGGGGTACGTCTTGGTCACGCCTTTGAGTTCGAGCTCCATGGCCGGACTCTCTCCGGGCTGTACCCAAATGCAATCAGTGACGCGCGCGCCTCGAATCGCTAGACCGCGACCCATGACCGAAATCGTTCACGTCAAGGCGCGGGAAATTCTCGATTCACGTGGCAACCCGACGGTCGAGGCCGAAGTCATCCTCGAGAGCGGCGTGATGGGCCGCGCCGCCGTGCCTTCGGGCGCGAGCACCGGCGAGCACGAAGCGGCTGAGCTGCGCGACGAAGACAAGAAGCGCTACCTGGGCAAGGGCGTGCTCAAGGCCGTGTCCAACGTGAACGACGTGATCGGGCCCGCGGTGCTCGGCCTCGACGCGATGGATCAGGCGAGCCTCGACGACGCGCTCAACCAGCTCGACGGCACCTCGAACAAGAGCAAGCTCGGCGCCAACGCGATCCTCGCGGTGTCGATGGCGAGCGCGCGCGCGGCCTCGGCTGAGGTGGGCCTGCCGTTCTATCGCTACATCGGCGGCGCCCAGGCGCGCACCCTGCCGGTGCCGATGATGAACATCATGAACGGCGGCGCTCACGCCGACACCAAGGTCGACGTGCAGGAATTCATGGTGCTCCCCTGGGGCGCCACGTCCTTCGCGGAAGGCCTGCGCTGGGGCGCGGAGGTGTTCCACGCGCTCAAGAAGATCCTCAAGGCGAAGAAGCTGCCCACCGGCGTCGGTGACGAAGGCGGCTACGCGCCCGATCTCCCCAGCAACGAAGACGCGCTCAAGCTGATCATGGAGGCCATCGGTGCCGCTGGTTACAAGGCCGGCGAGCAGATCGCGCTGTGCCTCGACGTCGCCGCCAGCGAGTTCTTCGACAAGGGCAGCAAGAAGTACAACTTCAAGGCCGACGGCCGCGCCCTCGACAGCGCAGGCATGAACGGCTGGTACCAGGAGCTCGTGAGCAAGTACCCGATCGTCTCCATCGAAGACGGCTTCGCCGAGGACGACTGGGCCGGGTGGAAGCTCTCTTCTGACTCGCTGGGCAAGAAGATCCAGCTGGTGGGCGACGATCTCTTCGTCACCAACGTCACCCGCCTCGCGCGCGGCATCAAGGAAGGCATCGCCAACTCGATCCTGGTGAAGGTCAACCAGATCGGCACGCTCACCGAGACCTTCGACGCCGTGCGCATGGCCCACCGCGCCGGGTACACCTCGGTGATGAGCCACCGCTCCGGCGAGACCGAAGACACCACCATCGCCGACCTCGCCGTCGCGCTCGACTGCGGCCTCATCAAGACCGGCTCCGCCAGCCGCAGCGATCGCATCGCGAAGTACAACCAGCTGCTGCGCATCGAGGAAGAGCTCGGCGAGCACGCCCGTTACGCCGGCCGCAGCGCGATCAAGCAGTGACCGCGCGCATCCTCATCAGCAACGACGACGGCATCTCGGCCAGAGGCCTGATCGCGCTCACCGAGGCCATCGCTCCGCTGGGAGAGGTGTGGGTGGTGGCGCCCGAGCACGAGCAGAGCGCCACCAGTCACTCGCTCTCGCTCCACCGCCCGCTGCGCATTCGCAAGCACCAGGAGCGCTGGTTCGGCGTCGACGGCACCCCCGCCGACTGCGTCTACGTGGCGGTCAACCACCTGATGAAGAGCGGCCCGCCGGTGCTGGTGCTCTCGGGCATCAACCACGGCCCCAATCTCGCCGACGACGTCATCTATTCAGGCACGGTGGCGGCGGCGATGGAGGGCTGCATTCTCGGCTTCCCCGCGATCGCCTTCAGCCTGGCCACGCGGCGCACCTTCGACTTCGAGCACGCGATTCCGTTCGCGCGCTCGCTGGTGAAGACCGCGCTCGAGTCCACCATCCCCGCGAGGATGCTGCTCAACGTGAACATCCCCGCGTACGGGCCGGTGGCTGGCTATGAGGTCACCCGGCTGGGCCGCCACAACTACGACGCCGACGTGATCGAGAAGGAAGACCCGCGCGGCCGCCACTATTACTGGATCGGCGGGACCGGCTACGAGCACGTCAAGGAGCCGGGCACCGACGTCACCGCGGTGCTCGACGAACGGCGCGCGTCCATCACGCCGCTGATGCTCGACCTCACCCAGCACGCGTTCCTGGCGCCGCTCGAGGGCTGGACGCTCGACGGCTTCAACCGATCCTGATCATCTCCTCCCTCTCCCCCCTGGGGAGAGGGCTGGCCAGTCCGTTCGGAAAGTTTGAGACGGCGCCCGAGCGGGGGAGACTCCTTCACCAGATGAAGTCGTTCTCGCCAGCACCGTGCCTGGCAGTGGCCCTGGTGTCGCTGCTCGTCTCGGCGTGCGCGACGACCGAGGCCACCACCAAAGCCGGCACCCTGGCGACGTACGCCGAGCCCGACCAGCGAATGGTCACGCACCCGGTGGCGAAGGGGCAGACGCTGTACCGCATCGCGCGCGCCTACGGCCTGACGGTGGAAGAGCTGATGGACGCCAACCGCATCGACGATCCCCGCGAGCTCAAGGCGGGGGAGCTGCTCTACGTGCCCGGCGCGCGCGAGCGGAAGACCGTCGCCGAGTTCGACGCGCCCGAGCCCGAGCCGGCCGCCCGCCCCGTGGTGAGCAACCCTGAGCCCGAGAAGAAGCAGCCGCGGCTGGTGCGGGTGGGGAAGGGCTCCGGCGCGCTGCAGTGGCCGTTGCGCGGGGTGCTCTACGCGCGCTTCGGGAAGAAGGGGAAGGAGCCCCACGACGGCGTGGACCTCGCCGCCCCCGCGGGCCAGCCGGTGAAGGTGGCGGCGCCCGGCACGGTGCTGTTCGCGGGCGATCAGAAGGGCTACGGCCTCATCGTGATCGTCGAACACGACGGTGGCCTCATCACCCTCTACGCGCACAACCGCGACCTGCGGGTGAAGACCGGCCAGAAGGTGCGCGAGGGGCAGGTGGTGGCCACCGTGGGCGACTCCGGAAGGACCAGCGGTCCGCACCTGCACTTCGAGGTGCGCAAGGACGGCGTGCCCGTCGATCCCCTCGATTTCCTCGGCCCGGTGCCGCCCGCATGACCACCGTCCTCTTCGTGCACGGGCTCGAGTCAGGCCCGCGCGGCAAGAAGGCCCTCGAGCTGGAGGCGGCCGGGTTCACGGTGGTCTCCGGACAGATGCCCTGTGGTCAGCGCGCGGTGCTTCGCGACCCCGTGACCATCGCCCTGGCGGTGCTCGCCGTGGGCGCCATCTTCTACGCCGCGACCTGGGGGCCGGTGGGCTTCGTGATCGGCGCCATCTCGTTCTTCCTCTCCTTGCGCTTCGTGCGCCCGCTGCTGCTGCGGCGCATGTTCAGGCGCAGCGTGGCCGTGCAGCTCGCGTTGCTGGCCTTGAACCAGATCGACGTGGTGGCGGGCTCGTCGTTCGGCGGCGCCGTCGCGCTCGAGCTGCTGCGCAGCGGCGCGTGGAAGGGTCCCACGCTCTTGATGTGCCCCGCCCACCAGTTCGTCGCCGGCCGTGGGTGGACCGACGTGCCCTCGCTGCCCGCCGACGCTTCGCGCATCGTGGTGGTGCACGGGACGAAGGACGAGACGGTGCCGCTTCACCATTCTCGCGAGCTGGTGCGCGGCACGGCGGCGAAGTTGATCGAGGTGGAGGACGATCACCGGCTCTCCGCCACCGCGACGGCGGAGAACTTCAAGCAGTGGCTCGGGCTCGTCACCGCGGGCTCGTGACGCTCGGGTTCCGCTCGGACCGAAAAACATGTCCAGATGATTACGTTGTCAAAGACCTCGCCCGGACCCCGACGTCCCCGCATCGAAGCCCGAGTCACTCCGTCACAGAGAGCCCCGTGTCGAGAGGCCTCTGCGGGAGGTCTCCGGGGCTACGGCACCCGAACTGCCGCGCACCTTCCGGGCTTTTCTCACCCTCTCCCCGACCGTCTCCCCCGCGGGGGAGAGGGAGACAAGGGTGTCACTTCGTCGGCACCCACAGCGGCTTCCAGTCAGCCGTCGGCTCGAAGGTGACCCGGCCAGGCATGCCGCCGCGCGGCATCGCGTACACCTCGGCGTTGCCGTCGCGGCTCGAGACGAAGGCGATCCACTTCCCATCGGGGCTGAGCGCGGGCAGCTGATCGTCCCACGCACCGTCGGTCAGCCTGGTGAGCGCGCCGCTCGCCACCTCCGCGGAATAGAGGTGCCAGTACCCACGCGGGCCGCGCGCCGAGAAGATCAGCTCGCGGGAATCGGGCGTCCACACCGCGTCGGCCTCCGCCGCTTCCAGCTCGCCCGCGTCCCACCGGGTGTCCTCCGCGTTCTCCGAGTGCAGCCGCCGTTGACCGCGGCCGTCAGGCTTGACGAGGAAGAGCCGATCCTGCCCCTCGCGGTTGCTCACGAACGCGATCCACTTCCCGTCGGGGCTCACCTTCGGCGCGACGTCGTCGAGGTGGAACGCGGTGAGCCGCTGCAGCTGCCCACCGTCGATCGCCGCGCGGTAGATCTCCGCGTCTCCGTCGCGGCTCGACACGAACGCGAACCACAGCCCATCTGGCGCGAGGCTGGGCTCGAAGCTGCCCGCGGGGTGGGTGATGGGCTGGCCGCCGTCCACCCGCTCGAGGTTCGAGAGCCCTCCGCTGCCTGACTCGAAGAGCGTCACCCCGCCGGCCGTGGTCACCCCGCGCGCGCGCGGCGATCGCCCGCTCAGTGCCACCTCTGCGCCTGCGAAGGGCACGAAGCGCAGCTGCTCCTGCTCCTCTTCACTGCGAGTGACGAAGACGCCGTCGGCGCGCGTGGCGCCCAGGTAATGCGCCGCGGGCCCCTTGGTGAGCGGCGCCCCGTCGACGACCACCTGCGGCAGCCCCGACGCCTCGGAGATCCACGCGAGCTCAAACCCCGCGTCCGGGAGCCGCGGGGCAGGGCGCTGCACCGGCGCAGGACGGCCCGCGTCAGGAACCACGGGCACCGGCGCCGGCTTTCGGCTGCAACCCGCTACCAGCATCAGTCCCAGCAGCGAGCGCCTCATCGCGCCGACTTCAGCGGATGCGCACCGCGTCGGCAATCACGACCTTGCCCGGCGCCTGCCAGCGCGAGAGCACGATCTTGTTCCAGCCCGCGGTGAAGTTGAACCGGCCGACCTGGTTCCACTTGCCGCCGTTCACCGTCTGGTTGGCCGTGCCCACGCCCACCCGCTCACCGCGCGCGTTGAAGGCCACGAACGACGAGGCCGTGCTGCGATCGCTGGCCGCCGTCCACCAGGCGTCGATGGTGCGCGCGCCGTCGGCGTCGAGCTTGAAGAAGAACGCCGCGCCATCGCTGACCTCCGCGGTCGTCGCGTACCAGTAGCCGCTGCCGTAGTAGCCGGCCACGTTCGCCGAGCTCTTCCAGTTCGCCGAGACCTGGATGTAGCCGCGCGCCTGGTTGTTGTTGGCGTTGTTGCTGTCGACGATC
>VFKJ01000764.1 GCA_009885595.1 Myxococcales bacterium
AGCGCGCTCCACAACCCGAACTGCTGCGGGCTCAGCGACGAGAGGTGCCCCACCGCAGGGAAGACCACCAGCGCCGCTGCGTTGAGCAGGAACACCACCGCGAGCGCCACGCTGCTCTGGTGCGACTTCGCGCCGATCGCGGGCGCCACCGCGGCGATCGCGCTGCCGCCACAGATGGCCGTGCCCACGCCGATGAGCAACGAGGTCGTCGGCTCGGTCTTGAGCGCGCGAGAGAGCACCAGCGCCAGTCCGAGCGTGAGGGTCAAGCCCAGCAGCGTCTGCCCCACCCCGGCCGCGCCCACCCGCAACACCACGCTCAGGTTCATCGCCGCCGCCAACCCCACCACCGAGCCCTGCAGCATCCACGTCTGCAGCTTCTTGCTCTGCGCGGGGAAGGGGTTGCCCCAGGTCACCGCGAAGATGACGCCTGAGACCAACGCGACCGGCGCGCTCACCCACGGCGTGAGCGACAGCAACGCCAGCAACACGAAGACCACGCGCCGGGCCATCATCGGGACCGCCTTCTGGGTCGCTGCTGCCGGCTCCGCTTCGTCATCTCCAGTTCGACATTCCGCCGAGATCCCCGACCTTCGCGAAACCTGCCTTGAGCAGAATCGTCCGCGCCCGCGAGCTGCGCAGGCCGCTGCGGCAGTAGACGACGATCTCCCGGTTCCGGTCGACGGGCAGGGACGAGAGCGTCGCCTCCAGCTCGTTGACCGGCACGTTCACTGCGCCCGCCAGGTGCCCTTCCGCGAACTCCCCGGGGCTGCGCACGTCGAGCAGGAACGCGCCCTGAGACACCTTCGCGTGCGCCTGTTCACCGGTCAGGGTCCCGTGCGCACACCCGCTCAGCATCAAGACCAACACGGCGAGCCTGGGCATCGAGGTTCCTTGAGCCGGAGACCGCCACGGAGGATTCACGGACGATCGCTCCTTGTGCCGTTCACGCCTTGCGACGTGGGCCAGCCCGAGCGCGACACGGGCAGCCCGCCCAGATCGTAGCTCTCCAGCACCACCGAGCCATCGGGCCGGCGCACCGTGACCACCAGGGCCGAGGTGGTGAAGTGGGCCTGCTCCACCACGCCCAAGGCCGGCAGCCGGCAGACCGCCTTCCGCTCGCCGTCCGCGAACAACGAGGCGACCGTGCGCGCGCCCGCGTCCAGCTCCCCGCGGACGACCGCGACCACGGCGCCCGGGGCCGGGCCGTCGATGAGCGTGGTGGTGAGCAGGGTGCCCGGGAAGAGCGGCGTGACCACCGGCGCGTTCCACAGCAACTCTCCGGTCGAGGCACTGAACGCCGCCACCCAGGTCTGGTCGTCGGGAGCGCCGCAGCCCGCGGTGCACCGCTGGAAGAACACGTCGGTGGCGGCGCTCGAGCTGAGCGTCTGCTCGTCGAGGAAACGATCCGCCGGCAACGTGCTCCAGTCGAAGAGCGTCAGGCCCGCATCATCCACCCCGTTCATCCGCACCCGGCCGACCGGGCCCAGAATGGCGTCGTTGCTCACCACCGAGAGCGCGGGGCTGCCGATGCCGGTCGAGGAGATCTCTGCGCGCTCGAGCCCGCCATCCCCGAGGAACGAGAGCCGTATCAGCACGCCCGCATCGGCGTTCCAGGTGAAGAGCGCCGCGCCCCGCCCCATCGCCGTGGGCTCGGCCACCGAGGTCAGCAACTGCACGCCGCCGTCGGACCACGCCTGCACGCCGCCGTCGGCCCAGAACAACACCCGCTCGCGCTCGATGACGATCAACGCACGCGCCAGCGCCCCCGGGAGCTCGTCGCGCAGCGCCCCGGTCATCGCAGAGCGCAGCTCGAGCCCTCCGTCACGCTGCAGCACCACGCCCTGCGCAGTCACCGCCAGCACGGTCCGCGGCGCGCCGTCTTCGTAGTCACGCGCCTGCCGGCCGCCATCGCGCTCGAACCGCTCGAAGCCGGTGCCCGTGTACGAGGTGAGCCCGCAGGCGGGCTGCCAGGGCGCTCCTGCGTCGAGGCCACCATCGTCCAGGAAACCGCCATCCTCTCCCGCGTCGTCGCTCCCAGCGTCCACCGGATCGCCCGCGTCAGGCGTGCCGCCGTCGACGCAGAGCGAGAAGAACAGCGTCGAGCCCGAAGACGCGAGCGCGCCCGCCGGTTCTCCCTCGAGCCGCGCGGACCAGCTCGGCGCCCAGTCGGCCTCGGTGACGCGCGTGCACACCTGGTTGTGACACTGCGCTTCGGGCAGGCAGGCGAACGCAGGGGAGCACGGCAGGCCGTCGGGCGTCGGCTGCGTCTGGCACGCGCCAGAGAAGCAGAAGTTCACCTCGGTGCAGTTCACCGGGCCGCACTCGGAGAGATCGGGCGCGGGGCCCTCTCCGCAACCCAGCCGCGCATCGCAGGTGGCCACCTGGCAGCGCGCTGCCGGCCTCGGACACGCGTGCGGGGTGTGAATGCAGCCGATGTCCATGGCGCAGGCGTCGTCGGTGCAGACGTCGTTGTCGTCGCAGCGGCGCGCGATGCCCAGGCACTGGCCCGCGCGGCACCGGCCCTGCTCCAGGCACACGCTCGCGGGATCGCACGGCGCATCCTCAGCCGCCTGAGACTCGATGCAGCGGTCCTCTTCCAGCGAATAGACCGACACCACGCACTCCGCCGAGGGCACGCACTCGGGGGGACGCACACCCAGGCCATGCAAGCGCAGCTCGGCCGAACGATCGCCCACCGTCAGCCGCAAGATGCCTTCCGCCTCCCCGTCGCGGGCGCGGAACGTGACCGGCACCACCAGATCTCCGCCGCCGGGCACCTCCGCGGTGGGCGCCACCGAGAAGGGCGCATCGGTGCCGAGCTGCACGGAGATCGCGGCGCGCGTGGCGGCGGTCAGGGTGATCGACTCCACCTTGTTCGCGCCCTCGAGCACCCGACCGAACTCGAGCTCCGCGGGCTGCACGCGCAGGCCCAGCTCGATCGGCTCCACGGGGCCGGGCCTGCAGCGGCAGCCGGCCACGAGGACGACCAGCAGGAGCCAGGTGGCGCGGCAAGTCATGTGCGCGACTTAGCCCGCCGCCGCTGCCAGAGGAACCGGGCGAGCAAGCCGATCACCACCAGGGCCACGCCAAACAACGAGGCGCTCCTGAACGTTCGGAGGAAGGCGGCGATCGCCTCGGCGTTGTCCCCCACCGTCACCCCCGCGGCGAGCAGCACCGCGTTGAAGCCCGCGGCCGAGATGGTCCCCAGCAAGAGCGTGCGCCCCAAGGGCACGTCCGACGCGCCCGCGGCCACGAAGAGCACTGCGCGGAAACTGGGGAGGAAGCGGTTGGCGATCAGCAGCCACCCGCCGCGCGCGCGCATCAACGTCTGCGCCTTGCGAATCTGCCCGACCTCGAGGCCCAGCACCCGCGAGCCCTCCGGCGCCAGGCGAATGCGCCCTGCCAGGCCCTTGCCCAGCAGCCAGGTCGCCGCCATGCCCAGCACGCTGCCCAGCGTGAGCAGCAGGTGCACCAGGGCGATGGACCGATCCTCCCGCGACGCCCAGGCGCCGCCGAGCACCACCAACGTGTCTCCGGGGAAGGGCGGAAAGACGTACTCGATGAACGCCGCCAGCGCGAGCGAGGGGTAGCCCCAGGCACCGAGCAGCTCAGCGAAGGCGTCGACGTTCTCCGGCATGGTGGATATCTCGAAATCTGTCTCCCTCTCCCCGCGGGGGAGAGGGTCGGGGAGAGGGCTAACCTCAGGACTGTGCCTCAGGGAACCGGAAAGCGCCCGCTGGCCACCAACAGGTCGAGCCTCGCCTGTCGCGCCGCGTCCTCGGCCAGCGCGGCCTGCACCACCGCGTCGCGCGCGCGGCGCTCGGCGTCGATCACCTCGAGGTTGGTGGTGGCGCCCGCGCGGTACGACACGTTCGCCAGCTCCAGCGCCTCGGTGGCCAGCTTCGCGGCTTCGCGGGCCGACTGCAGCGCCGCGTCGGCGTGCGTGACCAACTGAAAGGCGGTGCGCACCTCGCTGCGCGCCTGCCGCAACGACGCCTCCAGCTGCACCTCGGCGGTGGTGGCGTTGGCGCGGCGCTCCTTTGCCTGCCCGTAGCGCAGGCCCCCGTCGTAGAGCGGCAGCTGCAGCACCAGGCTGAGCTGCCAGCCCGCCGTCGGCTGCGTGAAGGTCGCCCTATTTTGGAGGAACGGCTGGAACACCGCGTTGAGCAGCGGCAGATAGTCCATCCACT
>VFKJ01001082.1 GCA_009885595.1 Myxococcales bacterium
GAGATCGTCGACGGCCAGCACCAGGCCCATGGCGCCTCGCCCCACCGACTTGACGATCTTGTAGCGGCCCCCGAAGACGCCGCCGGGTGCCCCGATGACCAGCTGGCCGTGACCGCCTCGGAGCTGCGCGTTCATCTGGGTGGCCTCCGCCACCCAGCCGATCTGGGAGGGACTCTTCCCAGCGCCGCTCAGATCAGCCCCGCAGAACACGCAGGCCAGCGCGCCCTGGGCCGCGAACCCACAGCTCTGGCAAAAGCTCAGCTCCACCCGCTCAATCTGTCACACCTTGCCACCGGTGCGCCTTCCATCGAGCAGGATCGCCACCACCATGTCGCTCATCACGTTCACCGCCGAGCGGGCGCGCGCGAGAATCCAGTCCACCGGGACCACGAAGGCGATCGCCACCGCCACCATCGGCGCGGGCAAGCCCATCGCCCCCAGCACCAGCGGCAGCATCACCAGCCCCGCCTCGGGAATGCCCGCGATGCCGATGCCCGCCATCAGCGACGAGAGCACCACCACCAGCTGCTGACCGAACGAGAGGTCGAGCCCCAGCGCCTGGGCCACGAACAGCGCCGCCATCGCCTCGTACAGGGTGATGCCGTCGTTGTTGAGGTTGGTCCCCACGCACGCCGCCAGCCGCGCCGACTCCGGAGAGACGTTCATCTTCGCAAGGCACCTGAGCGTCACCGGTACGGTCGCCAGGCTGCTGTTCGTCGAGAGCCCGGTGAGCACCGCGTCAGCGCCCTTGCCGATGAACTCGCGCGGCGTGCGCCGGCTCACCACCCACGCGGCCAGCGGGTAGTAGCCGAACGCGTGTAGCCCCATGCCGAGCAGCACCACGCCCAAGAACGGCGCGAGCGCGGTGAAGACGCCCAGGCCCGCGCGCCCGACCACCTGCGCCACCAGCCCGAGCACCGCGTACGGCACGGTCTTCACCACCCACCCCAGCACCAGCACCAGCGCCTGCAGCGTCGTGTGCACGAAGGTCTCGATCGGCAGCACGTCGACCTCGCTCGTGGGCGGCGCCTCCTTGAGGCGCCGCAGCGCCGCGCCGAACAGCAGGGCCAGCAGCACCACGGGGATGATGCTGTTCTTGAGGAACGGCTCCACCAGGCTCTCGGGCACGTAGCTCTGCAGCGCCTTGATGGGCGAGAGCGCGTCGGGGGCCAGGGTGGTCTGCAGCGGCGCCACCTTGCCCGCGGTCTGCGCCGCGAGGAACGCGTCGCGCGAGGACTCACCGGGCTTGAGCACGTTCATCAACGTCAGCCCGATGGCGAACGCGACCGACACGTTGACCGCGCAGATGAGCAGCAGCTTGAGCCCGCCGCGGGCCGACAGGTTCGTCTTGAGGAACGCGTCGAGGATCGCGAAGAGCACCAACGGCACCGCGAGCGCCTTGAGCAGGCGGATGACGAGCAGCCCCAGGTCTCCGAGTTGCTCGTTGCCCAGGCCCAGCGCCACGGGCTCTTTCCCGAACGCCACGCCCAGCGTCGCCCCCACCGTGACGCCGGCGAGCACCTGCACGAACAGTGGCATCTGTAAGCGGGGGCGAGTCATTGAGGACCGCGAATTGAGCACAGTGCGTCGTGATGGGTCGGAGAACCACCTTTGACCGCGCGCGCACCAAGACAGACCTCGGGGGACTACGCTCCCCCTCTCTTCCCCACCCTGGAGTGAAACGTGCGCCTTCGGCTCGTCGTCCTTGCGACCCTGTCGCTGTTCACTGCCTGCGATCGCTCCAACCCGGGAAAGGCGAGAGCGGTGATCACCGCGAGCCCCTCGGCGCTCGAGTTCGGCACCCAGACTTCCGGCACGCAGACGGCCCGGAAGGTGACGCTGGGCAACGACGGCACCGCGGCCCTGCACATCTCGTCGGTGCAGCTCTACCAGGACACCCGCGGGGCCTTTTCGATCGGCGAGACGCCCACGCTCCTCGCGCCCGGC
>VFKJ01001253.1 GCA_009885595.1 Myxococcales bacterium
CAAACGCCGGAGCGATAGCTCAGTTCGGTAGAGCACGAGACTCGTCATCTCGCGGTCGAAGGTTCAACTCCTTCTCGCCCCACCGGGGGGCTGTCGGGTGAGTTGGTGATGCACGGCCCAAGAGCGCCGTGTGCAGTGAGGGCCTCGCTTCGAAGCCACCTCGTTCCACCTCGTGCGTCGTCACGCGCCAGTCCGAACGAAGGTCGCCCGAGGTGCCGCCTGCACGGCACGGCAGCGGGGAAGTCCCCGTTCGCTCTGGGCGTCGGACGGGGTCGTCGACCGTCAGACAACGTCGCGTTCGCCCGTGAGCCCGGCAGCCTCCCATCTCGCTTTTTCGAAGGTCCACCCGCAGCACCTCTTCCGAAAGGAGAGCTCCCAATGCAGATCGAGATCATGACCCATGAGCGCGCCTTCCTCGTGAAGGATGGCGCCCCCGTGAAGTACCTCGCGCCGGGCGTGCACCGGGTGTGGTCGGCGTTCCAGAAGGTGCGCATCGAGAAGGTCGCCACCCAGGGCCTGCTGGCCGAGCTCGATGAGCTGCGGCTGGCGCTGGTGCCGGCGGGCGATCTGCAGGTGATCTCGCTGGCGCAGCACGAGCGCGCGCTGGTGACCCGGCGGGGCAAGCCGGCGCTCTGGCTGGGCGCGGGCGTGCACCAGGTGTGGACCGTCGATCGCCAGGTCGATCGCGCGACCGGCGCGGTGACCTCGCTCATCCACGTGCAGGTGTTCGACACCTCGGGCATCGAGGCCAAGCTGCTCCCCACCGACGTGGCGGCGCTGGCGAAGGCCCGTGACTACGTGGAGGCGATGGCGCCCGAGGGCAGCGTGGCCGTGCGGTACGTCGACGGCCAGCTCGACGCGGTGCTCCCGGCAGGCCGTCACGCGGCCTGGAACACCCTGCGCACCGTGAGCCTCTCGGTGATCGACCTGCGTGAGCGCGTGCTGGCGGTCAATGGCCAGGACGTGATGACGAAGGATCGGGTGTCGCTGCGGCTCAACCTCTCGGCCACCTTCAAGGTGAAGGACGCGAAGCGGCTCGCCGTGGTCGCCCGCGCTCCGGATGACGTGGTCTACCTCGCCATGCAGCTGGCGGCGCGCGAGGCCGTCACCACGCGCACGCTCGACGAGCTGCTGGGCCTGCGTGATGAGCTGCAGAAGGTGATGACGCCCTCGGTGCGCGAGCGCGCCGAGAGCCTGGGGCTCGAGCTGATCGAGCTCGGCGTGAAGGACGTGATTCTGCCGGGCGAGATGAAGGATCTGCTCAACAAGGTGATCCAGGCGCAGAAGGAGGCAGAGGCCAACGTGATCCTCCGACGTGAGGAGACGGCGGCCACCCGCAGCCTCGCTCAGACGGCGAAGGTGCTGTCGGAGAACCCGCTGCTGATGCGCCTCAAGGAGCTCGAGGCGTACAAGGAGCTGGCAGGCAAGGTCGGCCAAGTGCACCTCGTGCTCGGTGACGGGGCGCTCGACAAGCTTCAGCTCAAGGCGTGACAAGGCGAGGGGGAGCGGCCAGGCGTCGCTCCCTCTCTTCTTTTGTCCCCCTCGCCCCCGCGGGGGAGAGGGTCGGGGAGAGGGCTTGCCCTTCTTTTCGCCCTCGCTCCTGGGCTATGGCGGCCCTCGATGCGTCAGCTCCTCGCCGCGATTCTCCTGCTCGCCTCTGCCGCTTCCGCCCAGTCCTGGATCGACGACTGCGGCCTGCAGCCCCCCGGCTCGGTGCCGGACGTGCCGCTGGAGGCGAAGCCCTGGGAACCGCTCCTCACCCCCGACTCGCCCGCGCTGGTGCGCTCCGACCGGCTGGTGCCCCGCATCGGTGGCTTTCCCTCGGCTTCGGTGAAGGGCGTCGGCGCGCTCGCGGGCAAGGTCGTCTACTTGAGCCCCGGCCACGGCTTCACCTGGGAAGCCGGCCTGTCCAACTGGCGCACCCAGCGGCCCACCACCAACTCCATCGTGGAGGATCTCGTCAGCATCGAGACGCTCAGCCAATACCTGATGCCCATGCTCCTCAACGCCGGCGCCCGCGTGGTGCCGGTGCGCGAGCTCGATCTCAACACCTCCCTGGTGCTCGTCGACAACGGTGAAGCGGGCTACGTGGAAGCGGGCGGCGGCTTCAGCAACTCGAGCCTGATGGGCTGGGGCCGGCCCACCTTCCCCATGGACGGCGCCACGCTGCCGTTCGCGCTGGGGACCAATCGCCTGATGGCCTCGTCGCCCACCGCCACCGCGAGCGCGACGTACACCGCGGCGATTCCGCGCGACGGCTACTACGACGTGTCGGTCTCCTACACGGCCTTCAGCGCGCGCGTGACCGACGCCCACTACCTCGTGCGTCACGCCGGCGGGCAGACGGGCTTTCGCGTCAACCAGCAGCGCCACGGCGGCACCTGGGTGCAGCTGGGCCGCTTCTATTTCCGCCAGGGGGGGACGGCGCAGGTGGTGGTGCAGAACGACTCCACCAACGCGGCTGGCAGCAACATCTCGCTCGACGCGGTGAAGTTCGGCGGGGGCCTGGGGCTCATCGATCGCGGCGGCGGCGTGAGTGGACGCCCGCGCTTCGAGGAAGCAGCGCGTTACCAGGCGCAGTGGGCCGGCGCGCCCACGTCGGTCTGGGCGCCCAGCAGCAACACGCCCACCGCCGATCGCAACAACGACATCAGCACCCGCTCGCGCTTCACCGCGTGGGTGCACGAGCCGGGCGAAGACGCGGTCTACGTGGCCTGGCACACCAACGCGTTCAACGCCTCGGCGGTGGGCACCAACACCTACGTCTATGGGCCGGGCGCTCCGCCTTCGCCGCTGGCGGACTTCAGCGGGGTGGCGGGCAGCGATCGCCTCGCGCTGCTCATTCACGGAGAGATGGTCAACGACATCAAGGCCAGCAGCGGGTGGAACAAGCCCACCTGGCAGGACCGCGGCGTGAACACCGCTTACTTCGGTGAGCTCAACCCCGGGAACAACGGCGAGACGCCGGCCACGCTGCTCGAGGTGGCCTTCCACGACGCAGCCGCCGACGCCACGCAGCTCAAGGAGCCGGCCTTCCGCTACCTGGCTGCGCGCGCCATCTCGCAGGGCATCATCAAGTACTTCGCCGAGAAGGCCGGGACCGCGGCCCTGCTGCCGTCCGAGCCGCCCACCCACGTGGCCGCGGTGAACCAGGGCAACGGCGAAGCGGTGATTCGCTGGCGCGCCCCCCCGACCGACGCCCAGGGCGTGCGCGGGCAGCCGGCCACCGGCTACCGGCTGTACTCGAGCGATGACGGGCTCGCCTGGGACAACGGCCTCGACCTCACCACCACCAGCGCGCGCGTCACCGTTCCCACGGCCGCGAAGTACTACCGCGTGACGGCGACCAACCCGGGCGGCGAGTCGTTCCCCTCCTCGGTGGTCGGGGTGAAGGCGCCGGTCAACGGCAAGCCGCTGGTGCTGGTGGTCAACGGCTACGATCGGCTGGACGCGGCGATCGGCAAGACCGAGGCGTTCGCCACCAAGTACAACCT
Source organism: Myxococcales bacterium (assembly GCA_009885595.1). Lineage (GTDB taxonomy): Bacteria > Myxococcota > Myxococcia > Myxococcales > Myxococcaceae > Archangium_A. The sequence continues at coordinate 3,495 of VFKJ01001253.1, forward strand.
GATGCCCGCGCTGCGCATCTTCATCGAGCGCATGAACGACGGCAGCGCGGCGCGGCTCACCGGAGAGGCGCTCGACGCCAACGACGTCGGGTTCGACACCGCCGACACCGACGCGGTCACCTCGGGCGACGTCAGCCAGGCGCCGTACCAACTGCTGACCTGGTTCGTCGGGCGCGGCAAGCAGGGAGGGGCTTCGCTCACCGCGCAGGAGCAGGCGGTGGTGACGGGCTTCCGCGCGCGCAATCTCCCGGTGTTCTTCACCGGCGACGCCACCGCCACCCCGGCGTTGGTGACGGCGTTCTCAGCCACGGTCCCCGGCACCAGCGGCGGACTCCTCGTCAACGGCGCCGACGCGCTCATGGGCCTCAGCGGCCTCGCGCTCGACGATGGCACCGCGGGCTCGTTCGACACCGGCGCGCCTCCCGCGATCGCTCCCGCAGGCGCGGCGGTGCAGCTGGCCAGCTACGGCTCGGGCGGCAGCGCGGCGATCGGCACGCCTGGGCAGACGGTGATGTTCGGCTTTCCGTTCGAGACGCTCGTGGGCGAGCCGACGCGCGTCGAGGTGATGCGCCGGGTGCTCGCGTTCCTCTCGCCCTCCACCTTCGACGGAGGGATCGTTCAGGTCGACGCCGGGATGACGCTGGACGCGGGAGTGCCGGACTCTGGCGTGATCACCCCCGATGCAGGCTCGGGCGCCGACGCGGGCGCGAGCGGGGACGCGGGCACTTCGCCGCCTGAAGACGCAGGGGTGATTCATCAGCCGGTCCTCGCCTTCCAGGGGGGCGGCTGCTCTTCCTCCCCATGGCTGATGAGCGTGCTCTCGCTACTTCTGTTCCTCAGAAGTCGTCACACCACGGACACCTTCTCCCGCCTCTGAGTGCTGGCGGCGGAGGGGGCAGAAATATAGGGTCCGCCGCCTCTCACTCCAGGAGCTTCACATGGCCATCAAGTTCGCGATCAATGGGTTCGGCCGCATCGGCCGCATGGTGCTGCGCGCCGCGCTCTCGCGGCATGAAAACGACATCGAGATCGTCGCCATCAACGACCTCGACAAGCCGGCCACGCTGGCGCACCTCTTCAAGTACGACTCGGTGCACCGCAACTGGCCCGGCACCGTCAGCGCCACCGAGAACAGCTTCACCATCGACGGGAAGACCTACAAGGTCTTCGCCGAGAAGGACCCGGCCAAGCTCCCGTGGAAGGAGCTGGGCGTCGACGTGGTGATGGAGTGCACCGGGCGGTTCTCCAGCCAGGAGAAGGCCTCGCTCCACCTGCAGGCCGGCGCCAAGAAGGTGCTGCTCAGCTCGCCCGCCAAGGGCGACGTCGACCTGACCGTC
>VFKJ01001223.1 GCA_009885595.1 Myxococcales bacterium
GCGCACGCGAAGGTCGCTTCCACGCACGAGCGCTCGGTGATGCAGGCGTTGCAGATGTCTGCTTTGCGGCGAAAGTCCGTGTCGGCTCGAGCTGAATCCCTGCACCGGCCCGCGCAAGCGTCGGTGTCGTAGCTCTTGTCGAAGCACGAGGCGTAGCGCGCGCAGATGCCGTTGCAGTCGATGGCGGACTCCACGCGCTGCACCACCGCGCAGCCGGAGGACAACATCAGGACGAGGACGAGGAAGAAGCGCATGCGTGACGGTATCGCCCGCTTGTTACTTCGCGTCGAGAAAGTCGATCAGCGCCTGGTTGAAGGCGGCCGGTTGTTGGAAGAGCGCGAAGTGGCTGGCCTCGGGAATGAGGACGAGGCGCGCGCCGCTGATCAGCCGAGCCAGCTCCTCGAGGTGCGCCTTGCGGATGATCTCGTCGTGCGCGCCGTCGAGGATGAGCGTGGGCACCTCGAGGCCGGCGAGCTGTTCCTTCTTGTAGTTGGGCTGGGTGCGCCACATCGGGCGCAGCGCAGCGGTCAGTCCTTGGTAGTCCGTGGGCGTGGGCGAGAGCTTCGCGTAGTCGGCTGCGCAGCGGGCGAAGTAAGTGGCGAAGGCCGGGCTGTTGCCGCCCTTCTGGGTGCCGGCGAGGTCGAAGTTGGCTCCGGAGGCGACGAGCTTGCTCACGCGCTCGGGGTGCCGGAGGGCGACGTCGAGGGCGATGATGCCGCCGTCGCTCCAGCCCACCAGCGCGGCCTCGTCGAGCTTCAGTTGATCCATCAGCGCCAGGAGATCATCCGCCATCAACTCGTAGCTGAGGGGCTTGCCGTCCCGCGTGCTGCGGCCGTGACCGCGCGCGTCGACGACGATGACGCGGTACTTCGCTGCGAGCACGGGGACTTGATTGGCCCAGTGATCGCCGTTGCCCGCGCCGCCGTGCAGCAGGATGACGGGCGGCCCTTCGCCGTAGCTGGCGAAGTAGAGCTTGATGCCGTTGACCTCGGCGAGGCCGCTCTGCTTTGGCGCCGGCATCGCTCCCGGTAGGGGCGTGTTGTTCCACGGGACGGGAGCAGCCGCGAGGACCAGGGCGAGAACCAGCGTCACGGGTTCACAACATAAGCGCTCGAGGAGAACGGAGAGGGAATGATCTCTTCCGTGCCTGGTCGGCGAGGCCCTCAGCGCGAGGCTTTCTGACCCGCGGGAGGCGCAGCGATGTGGTGCTGGCGAGGTCGGGGCCGCCGCGGGTCTCGAGCGACGTAATCCGGTGATTACGTTTTTCGCCGGCACTGAAAAACGTAATCACGAGATTACGTTGGTCGAAGGGTGCTCCCGACCCGGCCTGGGTCACCATCACGACGCTTCGTCCC
>VFKJ01000827.1 GCA_009885595.1 Myxococcales bacterium
CATCGTCCTCGGGGGGACGCGCGCTGGCGGAGCCATCGCAGGCGCAGCCTCGCCCAGCACCACGTTCGACGATGACGAGGCGAACGGGGCCGGCGCAGCGGCGCCGGCCGGGCTGGGCGGCAAATACGGCACCGGGGTGGCGGCGCCCGTCAGCCGGCCCCAATCGCTGTCGAGGCTGACGGTCGGCGGCGCTTCCGGCGCAGCGGCCGCGCCCCAATCGGTGGCGGAGCGCTCGGTCGGCCGCTCGAAGGGGTTGCTCGCGGCTGAGCCCGACACCGTGGGGGGCACCGGCAGCGCAGCCGCCTCGGCGGGGGGCGCGGGCTCTTCACCGGGGGCCGGGGCACCGGCGAGCAGCTGGGCGGCCTTGGTGTTGGCGGGATCGAGCTTGAGCGCCCGCTCGAACAGCTTGCGCGCGCCTTCGCGGTCGCCGGAGAGCTTGAGCCAGATGCCCGCTTCCACCAGCTGCGCCGCGCGATCAGAGCTCATTTTTCAGCGCCCGATCCGCTGGAGCACGCCCTTGAAGAGGCTGAGGGTGCGCGTGAGGGTGTCGATTCCGTCGGAGATCTTCTTGAGATCAGTCCCCTCGCCCACGCCCCTGCCGAACTCGAGCGCCTGCCTCGCCTTCGCGAGGGCTTCCTGGCCAAACTCGCTGCCATCGGTGGCCTTCAACAGCACCGGCATCAGCTGCGTGACCTCGTTCATCAGGGCCTTGAGCTCGGTGCGCTTGCCCTTGAGCTGCTCGTCGGCGCGCGCCTCCATCATGAGGTCGGCCTGCTCCTCGAGGATCTGCTTGAGCTCGTCCTGCGTGAGGCCACCGCTCGCGGTCACCTGGATCGACTGCTGCTGGCCGGTTTCCCGATCGCGCGCGGCGACCGACACCAGGCCCTCTGAGTTGATCTCGAAGATGACGTCGATCTCCACCTCGCCGCGCTTGGCCAGCCGCAGCCCGGTGAGGATGAACTCGCCCAGCAGCTCGTTCTGGTGCGCGAGGTCGTTCTCGCCCTGGAGCACCATGATCTTCACGGTGGTCTGGTTGTCGCGCGAGGTGTTGAAGATCTCGGTGACCGAGGTAGGCACCGTGGTGTTCCTGGGAATGAGCCTGCGCACGTAGCCACCGGCGATCGCCACGCCCAGCGATTGCGGGGTGACGTCGAGCAGCACCACGTCGGACGCCTCGTTGGTGAGCGCCTCGGCCTGCACGGCCGCCCCCAGCGCCACCACCTCATCAGGGTGCACGCCCTTGCAGGGATCGCGGCGGAAGTAGGCCTTCACCGCTTCCTGCACGCGCGGCATGCGCGTCATCCCCCCCACCAGGATCATCTCGCGCAGATCGACGGGCTTGACCTTGGCGTCGCCGAGCACCTGCTCGCAGAGGTTGATGGTGCGCTCGACCAGGCTCGCGGTGAGCTCTTCGAGCTTGTCGCGGGTGAGCGTCTTCTGCAGGTGCAGCGCCGAGCCGCCACCCGCCGGGGTGCAGATGAAGGGAAGGTTGACTTGCGTCTCCTTCGCGGTGGACAGCTCGATCTTCGCCTTCTCCGCGGCGTCCTTGAGCCGCTGCAGGGCCATCCGGTCCTGCTTGAGGGTGAGGGCGTGTTCCCGCTGAAAGTCGTCGGCGAGCCAGTCGATGATCGCGTTGTCGAAGTCTTCCCCGCCCAGGAAGGTGTCTCCGCCGGTGGCGATCACGTCGAAGACGCCGCTGCCGATCTCCATCACCGAGATGTCGAAGGTGCCGCCCCCTAAGTCGAACACCGCGATCTTGCCGTTGATGTTCTTGCCGAAGCCGTAGGCGAGCGCGGCCGCGGTCGGCTCGTTGATGATGCGCAGCACCTCGAGGCCGGCGATCCGGCCCGCGTCCTTGGTCGCCTGGCGCTGGGTGTCGTCGAAGTACGCCGGGACCGTGATGACCGCGTCGGTCACCTTCTCGCCGAGGTACGCCTCCGCATCGGCCTTCAGCTTCTGCAGGATGAACGCGGAAATCTGCGAGGGCGAATAGGTCTGGCCGTCCTCCTCG
>VFKJ01000050.1 GCA_009885595.1 Myxococcales bacterium
ATTGACCACGTCGGCGAAGCCCACCCGCGAGGGGATGCCCACGGCCCGCAAGGCGGCCCCGTAGAGGATGGCCTTGGTGACGCAGAAGCCGCGCTTGCGGTCCCAGGTCGCGCTGGCGGTGAGCTCGGCGGGATCGAAGCTGGCGGTGTACGGGTCGTACGCCACCGCATCGCGCACGAGGAGGAACAGGCGCACGGCTTTCTCCCGGTCGGTGGGTGCGTCCGCGACCTGGGCCGCCAGCGCCGCCACCGAGGGGTGCTTCCAATCGAGGAACGAGGTCGAGGCGAGCTGGAGTGAGTGCGACATCACGCCGGAGTTCATCACGAAGGCTATCGTCTGGGCATGTTCGTCCTCGCCGTCATGCTAGCCGCCACCCCCGTGGAGATGCGGCGAGAGACCTCTCTGGACTTCGCGATCGACGAGGCGTTCCAGCAGGTCGGCGGGGTGCAGTACTTCTACGAGTTCGCCTCGCCTGACCCGCGCCCCAAACCCTCGTCCGCGCTCGCCCGCTTTCGCGCGATGGATGCCAAGTCCACCATCGATGATCCGTACCACGTGGTGATGAGCCGCCTCGTCTACACCGTGGAGCGCGACCTCAGCTTCTTCACCGAGGCCCGCGCACGCGACGTGAAGTACCTGAAGCAGGTCGCGCCGGCGGTCGGCATCAGCGTCGAGCGCGACGGTACCTTCCGCGCGGCCCAGGCGCCCAGCAACCGCTTCCGCCTCACCTGGCTCGACGCGCCGACGCGGGAGAGCGTGGCAGGTGACGCTGCGCTGGCGAACTTCTTCGAGTTTTTCCCGAAGGGCGCGCAGCCCGCGTCCATCATCGTGCAGAAGAACTTCGACTTCGCGCGGGTGATGGGCTGGCGGACGGCCGAGCGGGCGATCACGTATACGGCGCACGAGTCGCTGGGGCCGGGGCGCACCCGCATTCACGTGTGCACCATGAGCCTGCTGCACCACGTGCCGCCGTTCTTCCTGGGCGGGAAAGAGCGGGTGTTCCGCGAGTCGATCGACGGCGCCGCGCAGTTGATCGCGCAGCTGAGGGCGTATTCCGGCAAGTGAGTGTCTCCCTCTCCCCCCCGGGGGGTCGGGTAGCCCCGGGCGTTGACTGCCCCGGGGCCCCCACGGATCCGGACGTGCGGGACTACCGCATCCGGCTCTTCAGTCAGGACGTTCGCTA
>VFKJ01000517.1 GCA_009885595.1 Myxococcales bacterium
CCGGGTGGAGCGCATCGGCACGGTGGTCGAGGTGATCGACGAGATCGCCGACCGCTCCGACCTGCTCGCGCTCAACGCCGCGCTCGAAGGCTCGCGCGCGGGTGAAGCGGGCAAGGGCTTCTCCATCGTCGCCGCCGAGATGCGGCGCCTGGCTGAGAACGTCCTGGACTCGACCAAGGAGATCAAGAACCTCATCACCGAGATCCGCGAGGCCACCGCTGCTGCCGCCGCGGCCGCAGACGCGTCGCGCACCGCCACCGAGACGGGCGAGCGCCTGGGCTCCGTCGCCGCCAGCGCGGTGGAAGGCATCCTCGCGGGCGTGCAGGAGACCAGCGACGCCGCCCGGGTGATCAACCTCGCCACCCAGCAGCAGCGCACGGCCACCGAGCAGGTGGTGGCCTCGATGGCGGAGATCGAAGACGTCACCCGCCAGACCACGCAGGCCAGCAAGCAGGCCACCTCTGCCGCCGCCGAGCTCACCCAGCTCGCCAGCCGCCTGTCGGATCTGATCAAGCGCTTCAAGGCGGACTGACGCCAAGGTGGATACCGAAGCCCTCAAGAAGTCCCTCCTGGTGAAGTTCGTGGAGGTGACGCAGGACCGGCTGCAGGCCATTCAGCTGGGGATTCTCGATCTCGAGAAGCCCGAGTCGAACGCCGCGGCCGAGGGGGTGGCGCGCGAGCTCCACACCATGAAGGGCGAGGCCCGCATGCTGGGGCTGGCGGCCATCGGCCAGCTGGCGCACTGCTGCGAAGACCTGCTCAAGGGCGAGCGCGAGCGGAAGGTCGAGACCCGGGCGGCCACCGATCTGCTGCTGCACGCCTGCGACTCGATCAGCGACCTGCTCGACGATCTCGAGGCGGCCAAGGAAGGCTCCGAGCAGTCCAACGAGATGGCCGGCAAGCTCAGCCTGGCCTCTGGCATCGCGATGCCGCCGCTCAAGCCGGTCAGGAGCGGCTCGAAGAAGCTGCCCCCGCCGGGGAAGAAGCCTGAAGCGCCCGCTCCCTCGGCGCCCTCGCCCAGGCCCACGGCGCCCGGCGCGCCGCCCGCGCCTTCCAGCCCGCTGCCGCTGAAGACCGAAGAGCGCACGGACCGCGCCACGCCGATCGACCGCAGCATTCGCGTCAACGTGGAGATCCTCGACGCCCTGGGCCTGTTGGCGGGCGACCTGCTGGTCGAGAGCGCGCGCTCGGGCCTGCGGGGCGAGGAGATCCAGGGCCTGTTCGAGCGCTTCTCGCGCCTGGGCGACAACCTGCTGCGCATCTCCGAGCAGCAGCAACTCGACGAGAAGGAGCGCGAGCGGCTGGCGCAGATGGAGAGCGATCTCCACCTGCTGCGCGACGACGCCTTCCGCTTCGTGCGCAGCCACGCCGACGGGTTCAACACCCTGCACGGCAACCTCACGCAGATGGCCGATCACGTGGCCGAGGCGCGGCTCATTCCGCTGGCGTCGGTGTTCGAGGCCTTCCCCCGCGCCGCGCGCGATCTCGCGCACGCTCAGAACAAACACATCGAGCTGGTGGTGGACAACACCAACGCCGGCGTCGATCGCAGCCTGGTGGCCGATCTGCGCGACGCCCTGGTGCACCTGCTGCGCAACAGCGTCGACCACGGCATCGAGGGCCCCGACACCCGCAGCACCCTGGGCAAGCCCGAGACCGGGCGCATTCACCTGCGCGCCCGCGCCGACGGCGACATGCTGCACGTCGAGGTCGAAGACGACGGCCGCGGCATCGACCCCGACCGGCTGCGCCAGGTGGCGGTGAACAAGCGCCTGCTCAGCGAGGCGCAGGCGGCCTCGTTGTCCGAGCGCGAGGCGATGGAGCTGATCTTCAAGGCGGGCTTCTCCACCCGTGAAGAGGTCAGTGAGCTGTCGGGCCGCGGCGTCGGCATGGACGTGGTGAAGAGGAAGGTCGAGGCGCTGGGCGGCTCGGTGGCCGTCACCAGCCGCATCGGCCGCAGCACCACCGTCTCCCTGCGCCTGCCTCAATCGCTGGCGCTGATGCGGGTGCTGCTCATTCGCATGGGCGACGACGTCTACGGCATGCCGGCCGCCGACGTCGAGGCGGTGGCCCGCTTCCGCCCCGAAGATCGCCTGGAGATCATGGGCACGGTGGCGGTGATGCACCGCGGCCGTCCGGTGACGATGGTGGCCTTGGGGCCCCTGCTGGGGCTCAACGGCGGGCCCCGCTTCGAGCGCCCGCCGTGCGTGGTGGTGCGCTACGGCGAAGATCTCGCCGCCCTGGTGGTCGACGGCTTCGTCGACGAGCGCGAGGTGGCGGTCAAGCCCATGGGCGGCGACTTCCTCAAGGGTGCGCCCTTCGTGGCGGGCTCCGCGGCGCTGGAAGACGGGCGCATCGCGGTGCTGCTGCACGTGCCCGACATCATGACCGAGGTGCGCAAGATGGCGCGGCCGGTCACGGACACCCAGGCGACGCGGCGCCTCAAGGTGCTGCTGGTAGACGACTCGCCCATCGCCCGGGCCACCGAGAGCGCGCTGGTTCGCGCGCTGGGGCACACGGTGGAAGAGGCGCAGGACGGCGAAGATGGGTGGACCAAGCTGCAGGGCTCGGTGTTCGACCTCATCCTCACCGACGTGCAGATGCCCCGCCTCGACGGCTTCAGCTTGACGCGGCGGATCAAGCAGTCCGCCGAGCTGGCGAAGGTGCCGGTAGTGATCCTGTCCTCGCTCGCCTCGCCGGAAGACAAGCGGCGCGGCCTCGACGCGGGCGCGGACGCGTATCTGATCAAGGGCGAGCTCGGGGTGGAGAGTCTGGCGCTCACCATCGATCGACTCACGTGACCTGCTCCGTTCTCCTCGTCGACACCAGCGGCACTGCAGGAGCCCGCTACGGCGGGGTCTTCCGGGGGGAGCTGACCCCGGCGGCTGAGCCGGTCCCGCCCAGCCTCGCGCTCGAGGCCTGTCGCCGGCTCGACCCCAAGCTGCTGCTGGTGGAGGTGGTGGGGCCAGCGATCGACGTGCTGCGCCTGGTGGAGCGGGTGATGTCGGACTCTCCGCGGCCCATCGTGCTGCTGGTGACCTCGCCGGCGGCGCGGCAGGCGGCCTTCGAGCTGCTCGACGCCGGCGCCCTCGACGTGGTGTCGGTGCCGCAGCAGCTCACCCCCGAACAGGAAGCCACCCTGCGCAAGCAGCTGGTGCTGCTCTCCTCGGTCTCCATCGTGCGCCACCCGCGCGGCCGCAAGCGCCGCACCTCGGCGGGGTTGCCGCTGGTGCGCCCCGACTTCTTCGTGGTGGCGATCGCCGCTTCCCTGGGCGGCCCCAAGGCGCTCGCCGAGGTGCTCGCCGATCTCCCGCAGGACTTCCCCGCGCCGGTGGTGATCTGCCAGCACATCACCCCGGGCTTCTCCGACGATCTGGCGCGCTGGCTGGCGCACGAGACCGGCCACCGCGTGCACGAGGCCACCGACGGCCAGCGCCTGGTGAAGTCGGAGTTCTTCGTCGCGCCCAGCCACCTGCACCTGGTGGTCAGCCCCGGCGGGGTGGTGCGCCTGGACGACAACCCGCCCATCGGCGGCTTCAAGCCCTCGTGCGATCTGCTGCTGCGCAGCGTCGCCCAGAGTTTCTCCCATCGGGCGATCGGCGTCGTACTCACCGGCATGGGCCGGGACGGCGCCAGGGGGCTCCAGGAGATCCGCAAGGCGGGCGGGCACACCATCGCGCAGGACAAGGCTTCCAGCGTGGTGTTCGGCATGCCGGGGGAAGCCGTGGCCCTGGGCGCCGCGGAGCAGGTGCTGCCGCTCGACGCCATCGGCGCCCAGCTCGTGAGGTGGGTGTCATGATCGGGGGCGCCTCATGACCCTGAGCATCGAGCGGCCCTCCCTCGAGCAACTGGCGGCGCTGCTGCTGGAGCGCGCGGGCCTCAAGATCACCCCCGACGGGTACTACGGGCTGCGCCTGGCGTTGCAGGCGCGCATGCCGGCGCTGGGCATCACCGATTCCGCCGAGTACGTGGGCCGGCTCAAGCAGCGCGCCGGCGAGCAGGAACTGCGCTCGCTCATTCCGCTGGTGACCGTCGGCAAGACCGAGTTCTTCCGCGACACCCGCCAGTTCCTCGCCTTCGAGAAGAACGTGCTGCCGCAGGTGATGGAGCGCGGGCGCCTCGAGGGCCGGCAGACGCGGCTGTGGTCGGCCGGCTGCGCGACGGGTGAAGAGCCGTATTCGCTGGCGATGGTGGCGCTGGAGCGGGGCGAGACGCCCGCCACCGCCGACGTGTGGGCGACCGATCTCAACCCCGCGGCCACCGAGTCCGCCGCGCGGGCGTTCTTCCCCGCGCGCCGCCTGGTGGGCGTGAGCGAAGAGCGCATCGCGCGCTTCTTCAAGGAGGTGGAGGGCGGCTACGAGCTCGTTCAGCCCGTGCGCGATCTCATTCGCTTCGAGGGCCACAACCTCGCAGCTCCGATGTGGACGCAGGTGCAGGCGAAATCGCTCGACGTGATCTTCTGCCGCAACGTGATCATCTACTTCGATCAGCCCACCATCGTGGGCGTGATGGAGCGCTTCTACGAGTCGCTGCGCCCCGGCGGGTGGATGTTCCTGGGGTACTCCGAGAGCCTGTTCAAGATCAGCACGCGCTTCGAGATGGTCGAGGTGGGCGGCACCTTCGCCTACCAGCGGCCGCTCCAGCCCAACCGCCGGGCGCCCGCGCCGGTGACCACCGTGGTGCGGCCGTCGGCGCCTCCGCCCCCGCAGCGCTCTCCCACCGACGTGGAGTCGGTGCTGCGCAACCTGAAGCGGCAGGCGGCGATCGTGCCTGCGCCGCCCCGGCCCTCCGCCCCACCTCAGCCGCTCCTTCGCCCGCGGCCGCCCCCGCGCAAGACGCCGGTCGAGCGGCTGGCCGAGGTGGTGGAGGCGATCGAGAAGGGCGACTTCCCCAAGGCGCTGCGCACGGTGCGCGCCCTGGCGGACGAGGAGCCCGACGATCTCGCCGCGCGGCTGACCTTGGGCAACGTGCACGCGCTGATGGGCAACCTCGACGAGGCGCGCGAGGCGTACCAGTACGCGCTGTCTCGCGAGGCGCTCTGCGTGGAAGCGCGGCTCTACACCGCCCTGGCCGAGATGCAGGGCGGGCAGCTGGAAGACGCGAAGCTCGAGCTCACCCGCGCGTTGTTCCTCGAGCCCACCCTGGCGGTGGGGCATTACCTGCTCGGCCAGGTCAACGAGCGGCGCGGCGACAACGACGGAGCGCTGCGCGCCTACCGGAACGCGATCTCGCAGCGCAAGCAGCCCAAGCATGACTTGATTGGGCATTTCCCCGATCTGCCCCGCAGCAACGAGGCCATCGCCCAGGCCGCCCAGTACCGCCTGGCGGCGCTGTCCGAGAGGTAGGTTGCCGGGCGGGGCCGCTCGTGTTTAAGAGACGCCCCCCGCCGGTCCATTGGGATTTTCCCGATGCAAGGTGGCCTTGAAAGGTCGTCCCGCAATGAAAGCCGACATCCACCCCGTCTATCCGCCCTCTCGCATCACCTGCGCTTGCGGGAACATGGTCGAGACCCGCTCCACCCGCGGCTCTTTCTCCGTTGAAGTGTGCTCGAACTGCCACCCGTTCTTCACCGGCAAGTACAAGCTGATGGACACGCAGGGCCGCATCGACCGCTTCAAGAAGAAGTACGACACCAAGAAGGGCGCGACCCCGAAGGCCTCGTAAGGGACGCCTCGTCGCTGTTGAACGAGAGAGGCCGATGGGGCTCGTCCCCGTCGGCCTTTTTTCATGCGGTAGCGCCGGTCTCGCCAAGCGGCTATCCACCCCGCGGTGAGCGAGCAAAGCGCAGTCCGTCAGCCGTACATCGGTGGCCAGGCCGTGATCGAGGGCGTGATGATGCGCAGCCCCAGGTCCTTCGTGGTGGCGGTGCGTCGCCACGTGGGCGGCATCGCCCTTCGGGAGCAGGAGTGGCGGCAGCTGCTGCCCTCGCTCAAGTTCCTGCGCTGGCCCGTCTTCCGCGGTGCGCTGGTGCTGGCGGAGTCGCTGCACAACGGCTTCTCGGCGCTCAAGTTCTCGGGCGATCACGGGCTGCCGCCGGAAGAGCAGGGTGGAAAGAACAAGGGCGTGAGCACCTCGGCGTTCCTCGCCTTCCTGCTCTCGGCGGTCGTCTCAGGCGCCGATTCGGATCCGAGCCCCACTCCTCCGACCGACGGGAAGAAGGAGAGCACCACCGGCGCCGACGTGATGCTCGGGGTGGCGACCCTGATGATGGTGCTGTTCTTCATCGGGCTGCCGCACGCGCTCACCTGGCTGGTGGGACGGGCGATCGGCCCCGGCTTCGACACCACCAGCTTCTCGTTTCACCTCGTCGACGGGCTCTTCCGGGTGGGGATCCTCGTCGGCTACGTCTGGGTGCTCTCGAAGACCAAGGACGCCTCGGTGCTGTTCCGGTACCACGGGGCTGAACACAAGGCGATTTGGACCTACGAGTCGTACCAGCCGCTCACCGTCGAGCAGGCGCGCCCCTTCACCACCCGCCACCCTCGCTGCGGCACCAGCTTCCTCTTCATCGTGGTGGGCGTGGCGGTGCTGCTGCACGTGGCGCTGTTGCCCTTCGTGCCGCGGCTGCACGCGAACGACTTCGTCAACCAGCTGCTGATGGTGTTCATCAAGGTGCCGATGGCGTTCCCCATCGCAGGCATCGCGTACGAGCTGCAGCGGTGGAGCGCGAAGGACTCGTGCCCAGCGTTCATCAAGGCCCTCACCCGGCCGGGCATCTGGTTGCAGAAGATCACCACCCAGCCGCCCACCGACGCCCAGCAGGAGATCGCCCTGCTCTCGCTCGACCACGCGCTCGCGCGGGAAGAGGGCAAGCCGAAGTCGCCCGAAGGCGTGTCGCTCTACGAGACGTTCGAGCAGGCCGCGGCCAGAAATTAGACAGCGATCCATCTTCCCGTACCGTATCGATCAGGCCTGTAGCACTCGCGGCCTTCACTCGATTCGGAGGTTGGATGTCTTCAACGATCTCGATCGCGCGTCCTCGCGCGACGTCGGAGCTTTCGGAGTCTGTCTACGCGCGCAGCAAGGACTACGTCCTCTACAAGGGCGACTCGCTCGCGCTGCTCGATCGCTTCGAAGACCAGACGTTCGACATGATCTTCGCCGACCCGCCGTACTTCCTTTCCAACGGCGGCTTCACCTGCGCCAGCGGCAAGCGGGTGGCGGTGAAGAAGGGCGACTGGGACACCAGCAAGGGCATCGAGGCCGACCACGAGTTCACCTCGGCGTGGCTTCGGGCCTGCCAGCGGCTGCTCAAGCCCAGCGGCTCGATCTGGGTCTCCGGCACCCAGCACGTGATCTTCTCGGTCGGCTTCGCCATGCAGCAGCTCGGCTACAAGCTGCTCAACACCGTCACCTGGTACAAGCCCAACGCCAGCCCGCACCTGGCGTGCCGCTACTTCACCCACTCGACCGAGATCCTGGTGTGGGCCTCGCCCCCGGTGAAGGGGAAGCTGCAGCACAAGTTCAACTACAAGGACATGAAGGCGGCCAACGGCGGCAAGCAGATGCGCGACGCCTGGGTGTTGCCGAAGACCGGCGAGGAGGAGCTCGACGCCGAGGGGGAAGGGCACCTGTGGTCGATGACCTCGCCCAAGCCCAGCGAGAAGTCGCACGGCAAGCATCCGACTCAGAAGCCGATCGCGCTGCTCGAGCGGCTCGTCGATGCATGCACCGATGACGACGCGCTGATTCTGGATCCGTTCTGTGGATCGGGGACGACCGGGGTGGCGGCGGTGGGGAAGGGGCGAAGGTTCGTGGGCATCGACATGGATCCCACGTACCTGGAGCTCACCAGGAAGCGGATTGAGGCGGTGAGGTAGTCAGCCCCTCACCCCGACCCTCTCCCCTGCAGGGGAGAGGGAGTTACTGCACGGCGAGCTGCTGCGTGCGCCGGTTGATGAACTCGACCAGGGTGCGCACGCCGTACCCGGTAGCGCCCTTGTTGAGGTAGCCGCGATCCTTGGGGCTCTGCGAGGGCCCCGCGATGTCCAGGTGGAGCCACGGCGTCTCGCCCACGAACTCCTTGAGGAACAGGGACGCGCTGATCGAACCGCCGGCGCGCTCGCCCGCGTTCTTCAGGTCGGCGATCTCACTCTTGAGCACGTCGCGCTGGTACTCGCTGATCGGCAGCCGCCAGAGATCCTCGCCGGCCAGTCGCGCCGACTCGGAGACGTCGTAGAACAGCTGATCGTCGCCGCCGAACGCGCCCGCGATGTAGTTGCCCAGCGCGATGATGCAGGCGCCCGTCAGCGTCGCCAGATCGATCAGCGCCGCCGGCTTGAGCTCGTTGGCGTAGGCGAGGATGTCGCCCAGCACCAGCCGGCCCTCGGCGTCGGTGTTGGTGATCTCCACCGTCTTGCCCAGCCGCGAGACCAGCACGTCGCCGAGCCGGTAGGCGTTGTGCGAGGGCATGTTCTCGCAGGCCCCGAAGAACGCGTGCACGGGGAAGGGCGGCTGCATGCGCGCGATCACCTTCATCGCGCCCAAGACCGCGGCCGAGCCGGCCATGTCGGTCTTCATGTCGAGCATGCCGTCGGACGGCTTGAGCGAGAGGCCGCCCGAGTCGAAGGTGATCGCCTTGCCCACGAAGCACACCGGCTGCCGCTTGGCGGCCTCGGGCTCGCGCGGAATGTACGAGAGCTGCACCAGGCGCGGCTCCTCGATGCTCCCGCGGGCGACCCCCAGGAACATGCCCATCTTGAGCTCTTCGATCTTCTTCCGATCGCCGATGGCGACGTTGAGGCCGACTTCCTTGGCCATCGTCTTCGCGGCGTCGGCGAGGATCGTCGGCGTCATGGTGCCGGCCGGCTCGTTGACGAGATCGCGCGCCCAGTTGGTGGCCTGCGCGATCAGCCTGGCGTGGGTGACCAGCTCGTCGTGCGCCTTCTCCTTCTTCACGCCCTCGGGGAGAAAGAGGTGCACCTTGTCGACCTTCGGCGCGTTCTTCTCGTCCTTGTTCTGCGTCTTCCAGCGATCGTACCGGTAGGCGCCCAGCTCGAAGCCTTCGACCACGGCCTTCATCGCGTGCTCGAGCTCGCGCACCACCGGCAGCTGCACCGCCACGTTCTTCGCCTTCACCCGGGTGGCCGCCTTCACCGCCCGGCCCGCGGCCAGCCGCAAGAGCTCGGCGGTGAACTTCGCCCGCGCGCCCAGCCCCACCAGGATCACCCGCGTCGCCGGCACCTTGCCGTGCGTGAGGAAGACGAACGTCTGATCGGCCTTTCCCTTGAAACCCTCGGCGCTGGCCGTCTTGATGAACAGGCCCTTGGTGCGCTTGTCGATGCCGTGCAGCGCCTTGGGCGGGTTCTTCTTGTCGGTGAGGTCGGTGTCGAAGACGGGGAAGACGAGGACGTCCGCCTTGGCCTTGGAGGCGTCAGCGGCAACGAACGAAAAATTCATGAGGTACAACTCCTTCGGGGGGGCGGAAGCGGCGTGACTGTAGCCAAGCGCCTATCAAGGGCTACAGGAAAGGACACGCCTTGGGGCGCGTGGGAGGTATGGTGGCCCCCGCTGTATGTCCGCACTCCTGACGCACCTCACGGCGGTCGAGCGCCTCGCCGCCCATGCCAACGCGCTCCCCTCGGAGTTCGTCCGCGCCCTGGGCGAAGACCTCGAGTACGCCCGCTTCGGGGCCGCGCTCCCCGAGCTGCCGCGCTTCGGTGGCTGGATCCAGGGCGTCGACACCTGGCTGGCCCGGGGGCACCGCCCCCATTTCACCGAGCTGATGGCCGCCCGTTCGCCGGTGGCGTTCGGGTTGAAGGCGGCGGAGCTGGTGTCCAACGGCGCGCTGATCGGGGTGGACGCGGGGCTGGCGTGGCTGGCGGGCTACTTCACCCAGCTGTGCGTGACGCGCGCGCTCGAGCCGGTGGTGCAGAAGCTCATCACCACCCATCGGGGGCAGGGCGAAGCCGAGTCGGTGGCGCGGGCGCGCATCGAGTGGGCGCAGTCGCTGTTCTTCATGCAGGATCTCCACGGCAGCTCGCTGGTCGGTACGCCGGCGGTGCGCGCCAAGCTGCAGGTGCGCAAGGCCAGCAGCGTCAAGGCCATCGGCCGCGGGTTCTACGAGCTCATCCGGGTGGCCTCGCTCGACGCCTTTGGCGAGGCGCCCTCCAAGGTCGAGGTGGACGGCTGGGTGCGGGGGCTCTACCTGTTCTCCCTGGCGCTGGGCTCTCCCCTGGGCCGGCTGCGGTCCTTGCCCACCGGCCACCTCTCGACCCGCGAGCTGTACCGCGGCGAGGGCTTCGACGTGTTCGCCACCGTCGACGTGGGGCTCGACCGCGCCCGCGAGCTGCTGACGATGCTGGGCGGGATGATTCGTCGCAACAGCTGGACCGCGCGCTCGCGCAGCCGCTTCCTCGAGGTGTGCCCCGAGGGCGCGGCCACGCAGGTGATCAAAGCCAGCGCCGCCTGACGGCTTACGGCCGCAAGAGGGCCAGCTCGCCCTGCCGGCTGTAGTCGATCGACTCCCCCAGAATGCGCGCCGCTTCCTGCGAGGCGTGGAAGCCCATCGAGTTCTCGGCGTTGACGAAGTCGAGCCTGAACTGCGCCTTGCGCTGCAGCTCGAAGACCGGCTGCAGCTTCTCGTCGGTGGCGCCGTTCTTCTTCGCGGTCTCCACCGCGGAGATCAGCTGCACCAGCGCGTCTTCGGCGCGGTTCATCAGGTCCAGGTTGCGCTGCTGGATGATGTCCACCCGGCGCTTGAGCTCTTCCTCGGGGAAGCGGTGGCAGGTCTGGCAGGAGCGGGTGACGTCGAGCAGCGGGCTGCGCACGTGGTGCGAGCTGACCTTGAGCGCGCCCTCGCGCACGTAGGGCATGTGGCAGTCGGCGCACGACACGCCCGAGCGCGCATGAATGCCCTGGCTCCACATCTCGAACTCCGGGTGCTGCGCCTTGAGCACCTCGGCGCCGGTCCTCTCGTGTTTCCAGTCGTAGAAGCGGTGGCCGTCGGAGAACTTCGTCTCGTTCCAGGTGGCCTCGATCTGCTCTACCTTGAGGCCCTTCGCCCAGGGGTAGGTGAGGGTCATCTTGGGGCCGCAGTAGTACTCGACGTGGCACTGCCCGCACACCATCGAGCGCAGCTCCTGGCGGGAAGCGTCGAGGTTGGGCTCGTACTCGCGGGCGCGATCGCCCTTGCGCCACCGCTCGATGGAGGGGAGATGCGGGGTGGGCTCGTCGCTCTTGGCGAGCGCGGCGATGCCTACCAGGAACCCGGGCTTGGTCACCCGCAGCCCCAGGCCGTTGGGGTCGTGGCAGTCGATGCACGACACCGGGTGCTTCACCGCCTTGGTCGCCTCGGTGTACGGCAGCTTCCCCAGCGCCTCGAAGCCCAGCATCAGCTGCTGGCGGGCCTCTTTGCTCTCGAAGGGCTGCTCCAGGGTGCCGGGCGCCCCCGCGTCGATGCCCGCCGCGCGGTACGGCACGGTCGACGAGGCGTGGCAGTGCAGGCAGGCGCCCGACTGGGGCCGCTCGGTCACCCGCTTCGTCAGGCGCTGGTCCTCGAGCATGAAGGCGTGGCCGCGGCGCTTGTTGAAGTCGATGGCGAAGGCGTAGCCGGCGAAGATGTCCACCAGCCGAGGGTCTTCCTTGAGCCGGCTCTCGGGCATGCCTTCGCTGCCGGCGCCGCCGAAGCGGGTGGAGTACGTCTCTACGGTGCGCTGGTACGCGTCGTACTGCCGCGGGAAGTTCTTCCCCCACTCTGCGGGGTCGACGGTGGTCTCGGTGAGGGCGACCACGTTGAAGTTGGTGGTCTTCGCCTCTTCCTGACGCTCAGAGATGTTGGCCGCGAGCGCCATCACCAGCGCGGTGGCGATGGCGGCCAGGACGGCGATCAGGGCGGCGCGAAAGGCAGGGCGGGAGAACAGGGACATGGACGGGCTCCTAACGAGTGGGTCCGTGCCCGACGGATTGGTGACAACGCACGCATCCGTAGAGGTCGGCCTTCTGAGTGGGGTCGGTGGGTACGCCGAGCGTTCCGTGGGCGGTGATCTCACCCACCAGCGGCTGGTGACAGCGCAGGCAGTTCGCCTCGAGCACCTTGGCGTTGCTCGGCTTGATGCGAATCGGCTCGGGGAAGTCCTGCGTGGTGAAGGCGCGCGAGTGGTTCCACCCGTTGAGGGCCTTCACGTACAGCTTGGGAATCAGCCCGCTGTGGGGCAGGTGGCAGTCGTTGCAGACGGCGACGTCATGGTGCGAGCCGTGGCGCCAGCCGTCGTATTCCTCGCGCATGATGTGACAGCCGACGCACACCTCGGGGTCGTTGGAGAGGTAGGTGGCGCCCTTGGCCGCGACGAAGGTGTAGCCGCCCGCGCCGAACAGGGTGCCCACCATCACACTCGCGGCCAGGGCGGCCCACTGCGCGGCGTTCATGTGCAGGGGGTACCACAACGCCCCGCTGAGTGAATCAGGTTCGGCTGCGTAGCGAAAAGCCGCGTGAGGTCACTCACGACAGCGGCACAATTGTCTCCGCACTGCGGAGACAATTCATCCGAGTCGCTTGCGCCAGGCACTTCGAGATCGGCTGGTGTGGAGAAGAGCGATTACGACGAGTTCGTCATTTCCTATCAGCCGATAGATGAGTGCAAACGGGAAGTGCTCAACCAAGGACCTGCGGGCGCCACGCTTACCTGCGCGCCCCGGCAACAGCGCGTGGGCCCGGGGGGCGAACGCCAGATGATCCAGGAGGGCATCGACCTCGTTCACGAAGCGGACGCCCAGCCACGTGACGCGGTCCTCGTACCAAGCGGCGGCAAGATTGAGTTCGACCTCCGCCTCGGGAAGCCACGTGATGATCATCGACGACGCTTGTTCAGACGCTCGAGCGCAGCGTGGCTCACTGCCGCGGCGCTCCGACGGGGACGCGTTTCGAGTCCGTCGAGCCTTCGAACCAGTTCGCCCTCATCTGCGTTCTCGAAGGGTGCTTCGGAGCCGGCGTCGAGGCTCTCGATGAGCTTCGCGATGAGACGGCCGCGCTGGCGAGCGTTGAGAGCGAGCGCGGCGTCGAGGATCTCAGCGGTGGACATGAAGGAATTCTAAGACCGTCGAACGGCCCGATCCACCTGCTTCAGGGCAGGGAGATGTCGCTCACCGCGTCGGCCATCGTGGTGTTGACCGTCGCGTGCGGCGTGCCGGCGGCGAAGGGGTTCACCGCCCAGGTGAGGGCGTCGGTGATCGGGTTGGCGCCGTTCGCGTTGGTGAACACCCTGAGGCTGACGGTGGTGTTCCCCCGGAACGAGGTGCCGGAGTACGCGGCGCGCGACGTCATGGTGGTGGTGTCCTGCATGAAGATCACCGGCATCAGCACCGCCTGAATCCCCTGCGAGATCGAGGCGGTCTTCGCCGCGACGATCCCGAAGCCGAACCCGCCGGTGGGCGCCGACATCGCGCCCAGCACCAGGTCGCCCGAGATGGTCACCGGGCCGAACGCGAAGTCCGCGATGGTCTCCTGGTCCGCGAGGATCGTCACCGCCTGCAGCGGGTTCGCCAGCAGGTTGATCGCGATCCCTCCGTTGGCGAAGCCGATGAGCGACGGCACGGGGTTCACCCGGCCCGGCATCAGGTCGGTGAGCACATACGGGTACTCGGTCTGATCCGGAGTGGTGAAGATCCGGTAGCCGTTCTGCAGCTGCGTCAACAGGGTGGCGGGGTCGAGGCCGCCGCTGAGCGCGCCCTGATCGAGCAGCGACATCTGCAGGTTCTGCAGCGCCGGAGGCTTGGGCAGCGTGATCGTCCCGCGCAGGGTGCCCAGGCCCGAGCTCGACGCGCCCAGGTAGATGCGCACGTTCTCCGGCCCCGCCCTGAACGGATCGTTCAGGTCGAGATCGATGGTGGTGGTCGACGACTGAAAGTCGAGGAAGGGGATCAGCTGGCCATCGTCGTTGCGATCGGAGATCGCGGTGAGCCGCTGCGGACCGGTGCGGAGATCGGTGAAGAGGAAGGGGATCTCGGTGGGCATCGTCGGCTTGCCCAGGCGCTCGAGGGTCGTGTTGCGGAAGAGGCCGACCTCTTTGTTCACCGCGAAGCCGCCCACCACCACCACGCCCGAGATGGTGCCCTTGGGCCCGCCCGCGCGCGTCCAGGTGCCTTCCTGCAGCTCGCCGTCCTTGCCGTCGACCGACGCGAAGTACTTCACGCTGATCGTCGCAGGCACCTGCAGCGTCAGCGGCGAAGGCCCGGACACGCGCCCCAGCGAGCTGGTGCGGGGGTCTTCGCCATTGGTGCTGTAATAGACGGTGGCCGGCCGCTCGGACGTGAAGGTGACGGTGATCTCACCGTTGAACGGCCCCGCTGGGGGATCGGCGATGACCCGGGGCGCGCCCAGCTCGGCGTCCGGCTCGATCACCAGCGGACCAGGCTTCTGACCACAAGCGAACGACCCAACGGCAAGAGCCACGACGAGGAAGGGGAGGCGCATGTCGGCGCGCATTGGGCTCGTCCGGAAAGCGAAAGTCAACGCAACGACGACTCAGCGCGTGATGTCCGCTTCCATGGCCTTGCCGGTGGTCTCGAGGCCGTTCTTCACCTGCTCCGGCACGGTCTCGAGCAGCTCGCAGGTGGGCGCGAGCACCGCGAGATCCTGGTCCAGGTCCGAGAGCGGACACTTGCGCGCGGAGAACGAGACCCGCACGTCCCGAAGGTGCTCGTCGCCGCGCAGCAGGGTCACCAGGCACTGCGTGAGGATGAGCCCCTCGCCGGTGTTCCAGGCGATCCACGGGCCCAAGATGACGCCGCTCGCTTCGTTCTCGTTGCGCACGCCGCCGCAGTGTTTCTGGGTCGCCGCCACCGCGCGGGTCCACGCCTCGGCCGGCTCGCGGGTGCTGAAGTAGGGCTGCGGCACCGTGAAGGTGTTCAGCGCGCAGGCGCTCACGAGCAACAGCGGCAGAGTTCGGATCATCGGCGTTTCTTCTCCGTCAGATCGCTGTTCACCAGCGGTGAAAAGAAACAGTCCTTCTTGGTGTACTCGTCGAAGGAGAACGCGAAGCGGAAGCTCGCCGCCGAGCGCTGGTTGCAGTCGGTGCGCTCGCAGAACCGGCACGACACGCCGATCGGCACCGCGTCGCGCTTCAGATCGGTCGTGGGCAGGCCGTAGGCGAGGTACTTCGCGTTCTCCGCGTGCGTGCCCAGGCCAATCGAATACGCGGTGCCGCGCACGATCGTCCCTTCGATCGGCTGCAGCTGCACCTTGGCGAAGTCGAAGTACGTCGTGCCGTCCGGCATCGCGGAGTACTGCCTTGTCAGCTGCGAGGGGTTCAAGAACGCCAGGTGCACCGCCCACTTCCCGCAGTTGCCGGTCGAGGCGAACTTGATGCCCGTGCCCGAGTAGCGCTTGCTGATGTTCCCCGCGATGTCCGTGCGGATGAAGTGGAAGGGGAGCCCCTTGCGCTTGGCGTCGGCGAGGTTGCACACGCGGTGCGCGATCGTCTCGTAGGTGGTGCCGAAGATCGACGCGAGCAGCTCGATGTCGTAGCGCGTGCGCTGCACTTCCTTGAAGAAGTCGCCGTAGGGCAGCATCAGGGCGCCGGCGAAGTAGTTGGCGAGGTTCACCTTGATGAGGCGCGGCGTCTCGGCGTGGCGGGTCTTGGCGCCGACGATGCGCTCCACCAGCCGGGTCTTGTCGAGCGTGAGCAGCCCCAGGGTGGCCGCGATCTGGAACTTGAAGGGCTGCTCGGTGAGCAAGGGCGAGACCTCGAGCCGCTTCTCCCCGAGCGAGAGCCTGCGCACCACCGAGCTGCCCTGCGGCGCGTCGGCGATGTGGGTGACGATGCCGAAGCGCGCTTCCAGCATCTTCATCAAGGTGCCCGAGCCGAGGATGCGCTCGGCGCCGAAGTCCTGGCGCATCGACTCGGCCTCTTCCTCCAGCTCCGGGAAGTAGTTCTGGTGCGCCTGGAGGAAGTCGGAGACCTCGTCGAAGGGCGAATAATCGAACCGCGCCTCGGGCCCTGCGCCGGCCGCGCGGCCACGCTCCTCGCTCGAGAGCTGGGCCATCACGTTCTCGAGCTGCGAGCGGGTGTTCTTGTAGAGGTTGAACAGCGCGGCCACGGTGCCCGCGAGCTTGGGCTCGGCGGAGAGTGACTGCAGCGAGTCCTGATCGAGGTTGAGCGTCTTGAGCAGCGGCTCGTCCAGCAGCTTCGCCAGGCCCTCGTCGATGCGGCCCTCGCCCAGCTGCGACATGAACTCTTCGGGATCGACCTGGAAGAAGCGCAGCGCCTTCCACAGCAGGGGGAAGGGCGTGACCCGCTTCCCCTTCTCGATCAGGTTCAGGTACGCCGGGCTGACGCCGAGCTCGCGGGCGCAGTCGGCCTGCTTGAGGTTCTTCGAGAGCCGGACGGCGCGAAGCCGATGGCCGACGTTGGCGTTGAGCGCGTTCTCATTCATCTTGGGAGCGCTCGCGCCTTGGCTTCAGCCGACTTCGATGAGCTCGATGTCGAAGATGAGCGTGGAGTTCGGCGGGATGACGGGCGGGTACCCGCCGGCGCCGTAGCCGAGCTCGGGGGGAATGGTGAGCTTGCGGCGGCCACCGACCTTCATGCCCGCCACGCCCTGATCCCAGCCCTTGATCACCATTCCGGCGCCGAGCTGGAAGTCGAAGGGCGCGTTGCGATCGCGGCTGGAATCGAACTTCTTCCCGTTGGTGAGAGTGCCTGTGTAGTGCACGGAGACCGACTGGCCCGACTTCGCTTCTGCGCCGGTGCCGACCTGGAGCTCTTCGATTTGGAGAGGCATGGCCGCGCACCCTACCGAAATCAGGCGGCCGACGGCAGCTCCGTAATCCCCTGCGCGAGCAAGGCGATGCCCTTGAGATCTTCGATCGCTTCCCCAAGATAGGGAGCGGCGATCGCGAACGCGGTCGACGGCACCTCGCGCTGCAGCTCGCTCAGCAGCGCCCGATCGCGCGCGACACGGGTCAGCTCGAGCTTCGCCAGCACCTTGAGCTTCTCCATACCCGAGCGCATCGGGGTCGATTGCTCGAGCGTGAGCGAGTCAGGATCGATGAAGCCGTCGGTGCGCACCCAGCTGCGATTCAAGATGAAGCCCGCGAACGGCAGCCCCATGCCGCCGATGCGATCGCGGAAGTAGCGCGCGTCGGCGAGCGCGGCCTGATCGGGGCTGGTCACCAGGAGAAACGAGGCGTCCTTCGAGGTGAGCAGGGATCGCACGCCCTCCGCATGCGCACGCATGGGGCCGAACATGCCGCCCATCGCGCCGAGGAACTCCTGGATCTCCTGGAAGAACTCGGCCCCGAACACCTTGTTGAAGACGGTGCCGATGAGCTCGGTCGCCTTCCGGAAGATGCCCCGGGTCTTCGACGGCATGAAGAGCGAGAGGATCCGCTCATCGAGGAAGCGGGCCAGCTTTCCCGGCGCCTCGAGGAAGTCGAGCGCGTTGCGGGCGGGCGGGGTGTCGAGCACCACCAGGTCGTACTTGCCGCTCTGCGACAGCTCGTAGAGCGCCTCGGCCGCGGTGTATTCCTGCATGCCCGCCACCAGCTCGGAGAGGTGGCGGAACAGGCGGCTGTCGAGGATGCGCTGGGCCTGCTCGGGGTTGGACGCCATGCGCCGCACCAGGCTCTCGAACACCACGTCGGGGTTGAGCATCCACGCGTCGAGGGTGCCGGTGGTGACGCCCGCTTCCAGCAGGCGCTCCTTCGAGACGGAGGCGGGCTCGCGCATGTGCTGCGAGAGCCCCATCGCCTGGGCGAGGCGCTTGGCGGGATCGATGGTGAGCACCAGCACCCGGCGGCCCTGGCGCGCGGCGGCCAGCCCGATCGCCGCGGCGGTGGTGGTCTTGCCGACGCCCCCGGCGCCGCAGCAGACGATCACCTTCTTCTTCCCGATCAGCCGGCCCAGCTCGGAACTCGACGACATGAGCCGCTGAGCTTAGCCACAAGGTGACACCTCCAGTGCACAACGGGTTGGGGTCTGGGCGCTCCAACTGCAACCTGTTTCGACTGGAGTTCCAGGTGGTTGGCCGACGGCACCTACCTTGCTCACACCAACTCCATGCGCGCCTCCGTGGTCCTCGGCTCTCTGTTCGTCCTCGGCTGTCAGGGGCAGGTCGGAGCGCTGGGCGAGATGGGTGACCGCGACGCCCCGGTGGCCACCATCCGCGATCGGAGCGGCCCCGAGGTCGTCGCCTTCACCTGCACCGCCAGCACGGTGGCCACGCGGCAGACCTTCAGCTGCACCGCCCAGGCGACGCACCCGACGAACGAGGCGCTGCGCTGCAGTCTCGAGCTGGGCGACGGCCGCGACGCGCTCTCCCTGGGCGACTGTTCGACGGCCGTGACGACGCAGCTGCGGTACTCGAGCCCCGGCAACCTGCGCGTCACCCTCAATGTGCTCGATCAGCAGGATCGGCTGTCTTCCCGCACCCTGCCGGTGCAGGTGACGGGGTTGCCGAACCAGCCGCCCGAGATCGTGGGGCTCACGGCTTCGCAGACGTCGGGCGTGGCGCCCCTCGATACGACGCTCAGCTGGAGCTCGACCGATCCCGAAGGAGACCCGGTGTCCTGCGCGCTCGACATCGGCGCCGACGGCACCATCGAGCAGCCGCAAGTCAGCTGCGCCACCTGGCCGCTCGAGCTGCGCACGGTGGGCACGATCGCGGTGAAGGTGATCGCGACCGACAGCGGCGGGCTCACCAGCGATCGCATCGTGACGCTCACGGTGGCGCCCCCGACGAAGGACGTGCGGATCGAGGCGGTGGAGTTCGGCCAGACGGTGATGAAGGCGAACCTGAAGCTGGTCCAGGACAAGCCCGCGCTGCTGCGCGTGACCGTGCTCGCGAACGAGCCTGGACTTTCCACGGTCGTCGAGGTCGAGGCGAAGCAGGGCGCGACGGTGCTGGGCACCCAGCGGCTGACCGGGCCGGCGATCCTTCCCCAGGTGGCGACGCCGGCGGATCTCTCCAGGTCGTTCCGCTTCCCGATGCCGCGCACGTGGCTGGTTCCCGGGCTGTCGCTGACCGTCAAGGTGGATCCGACGGACGCGCTGATGGAGGCCGATGAGTCGAACAACACGCAGGTGGTGACGCCGACGATGGCGCGCGACAACGTGCTGCACCTCACTGGAGTACCGGTGGTGATCGGCACACAGACCGCGAACTCCATCGATCTCGACGACGCCGTCACCAGCGTCTGGCCAGTGAAGTCGGTCGATCAGAAGACGCGCGCGCCCTACACTTTCACCGGCACCCTCAGCGGCGGCGATGTCTCGGGTTGGTCGCAGCTGCTCGGACAGATTGCCCAGGTGGCCGGCGCCGATGGCAGCAGCCGCGCGTACTACGGCTTCGTGCCTGGCGGCAGCGGCGGCATCGCCGGCCTGGGCTACCTCGGGCAGCACGTGGCGATCGGCCTCGACTCCTACGGCCACGTCGCGCCGCACGAGCTGGGCCACAACTTCGGCATCAACCACGCGCCTTGCGGTGGCGCGGCCGGGGCCGACTCGAACTACCCGTACCCGAACGCGCAGATCGGCTCGTGGGGCTTCAACGGCGCGCAGCTGCTGGCGCCCACCCAGTACGTCGACCTGATGAGCTACTGCCAGTCGGCCTGGGTCAGCGACTACAACTACGCCAAGGCGCAGCAGCACATGGAGAACAGCGGGACGTTCGATCCCGACGCGGTGCTGCCGGCGATCGTCGCGGCAGACACGGTGCTCGTCTCAGGGCGCATCACGGAGAAGGGCGCCGTGCTCTCGCCCGTGTACCGGCTGCACGGGTCTCCCACCGCGACCGAGGTGGATTCCGACACGCGGCTGCTGATCACCACCGTGGAGGGGCGGCAGTTCGAGGTGCCGGTGACCCTGATGCAGCCGGCCGAGGGTGAGGAGCTGCACTTCTTCGCGGTGATCCCGTGGCCGGGTGAGCTGGCGCGGCTGTCAGTCGCGCGCGGGGGAATGGTGCTGGCGTCGCGCGAGGCGATGCCGATGGCTGCTTCCGAGGTCAGCGTGCGGCGCGTGTCGGCGAACAGCATTCAGGTCGCGTGGTCGGGAGGGGCCACGGCGACCGTCGCGCATCTCGGCGCGGAGCGGACGACGCTCACCATCGGTGCGGCCGGGGGCAGCGTGCTGTTGCGCACCGATGGGCTGGACGGGGGCGAGTACGAAGTGAGCTTGTCGAACGGGCTCAGCACTTCGCGGAAGACGTTCCCTCTCCCTGCGGGAGAGGGTCAGGGTGAGGGGCTGGGGGCGGAGTAAGCAGGGTTAGAGGAGCTTCGCCAGGTTCCGAGAAGCCTCGGCGCCCACGCCGTCGACCTCGGCGAGCACCACTGATCCCTGGGGCCGCTTCTCCTTCAGCAACTCCAGGGCCGAGCGCGCGCGATCGATGCGCTTCATCTCGCGCGCCCCAAACACCGCCGCCGGGAGCGCCTGCCCGAGCGCCTCGCGTTCCTCGATCGAGAAGGGATCCAGCGGCACCCGGTTCACCACGATCGCCGACACCGGCAGCTTGTGTTTCGTCAGGCCCTTCTCCAGCTCCATCGCCTCGGTGACAGGCAGGGTCTCGGGCAGGGTGACGATCACGCAGGCGGTGATCGCCGGGTCGGTGAGGAAGGTGACGCCCTCGTGCGCCGCCCGGTAGATCGGCCCCCCGGGGATGACCCGGGTGAGGAACTCGGGGATCTGCGCGAGCGCGAGCGCGTGCCCCGTCGCCGGCGAATCGATGATGCACACGTCGAACATCGGCCCGCCGCCGGGGTGCTTGCGCTTGGCGAGATCGAGCATCCGGTACATCACGCCCATGTCGGAGAAGCCGGGCGCCGCGGAGAGGAACTTCTTGAGCCCCTGGCTGCGCATCGCGGTGTCGGCGAGCAGCTTCAAGGGCAGCGCGTCCTGCAGGAAGCGCAGGTGACCCATGGTGGGCGTGAGCAACGCCACCCAGAGATTCTCACTGACCAGCAGCGGCTCTTCGGTGGGCCTGGGGCCGCCGAGCGCCACGTAGATCTGCGAGGGGGTGTCCGCGTTCGGGACGATCTCCGCCAGCAGCACCCGCTTGCCCCGCGCGCTGAAGCCGCGGCCGAGCGCAGCGGTCAACGTCGTCTTCCCCACGCCCCCCTTGCCGGTGACGATGATGCAGCGGCGTTGCACGAGATCGAGGAGAGACATCAGCCGCGGCGACGCTAACACCGAGTGCCGCGCCTCAGCGTTCACCGAAAATCGGCCGCAGCACCTCCACGGCGCTTGCAACACCCGCGCGCTGGCCTTCTGCCAGGGGCCTTGAGCGTCTGTGCTGGCGCGCGCGCCGCCGGCCGCTACATTCCCATTGCATGCGCGCCATCAACTTCAGCGCAGGACCCGCCGGCCTGCCGCTCCCCGCCCTCGAGAAGGCCCGTGACGAACTGCTCGACTTCGCCGGCACCGGCATGTCGATCATGGAGCAGTCTCACCGCGACAAGCCGTACGAGTCAGTCCATCGCGACGCGACCGAGCGGCTGCACAAGCTCCTGGGCATTCCCGACACGCACACGGTGCTCTGGCTCACCGGCGGCGCCTCGACGCAGTTCGCGCTGGTGCCGATGAACTTCCTGCCCGCCGGCAAGAGCGCCGACTACGTGATGACCGGCGTGTGGAGCGAGAAGGCGCTCGACGAAGCGAAGCTGCTGGGCACGCCGCGCATCGCCGCCACCACCCGCGGCCCCGACGGCAAGTACGTGCGGGTGCCGACCCAGGCCGAGGTGCAGCTCGACCCCAACGCTGCGTACGTGCACTCGACCTCGAACAACACCATCTACGGCACCCAGTTCCACACCATGCTCGACACCGGCAAGGTGCCGCACGTCTGCGACATGAGCTCGGACTTCATGTGGCGGCCGCTCGACGTCGGAAAGTTCGACTTCATCTACGCGGGCGCGCAGAAGAACCTGGGGCCCTCGGGCGTGCTGGTGGCGATCGCGCGCAAGGAGTTCCTCCAGTCCGCCCGCAAGGACATCCCGAAGATCTTCCGCTACCAGACGCACGCCGAGGCCGACTCGCTCTACAACACGCCTCCCACGCTCGCGATCTACCTGGTGCGCAACGTGCTCGAGTGGATGGAGGGGCAGGGCGGCCTCCCGGGGATGGAGAAGCGCAACCGCACGAAGGCCGAGCTGCTCTACGGCACGCTCGATCGCCTCAGCGGCTTCTACGTGGCGCCGGTGGAGAAGGCCTCGCGCTCGGTGATGAACATCGTCTTCCGCACCCCGTCCGAGGCGCTCGACGCCGAGTTCGTCACCTCGGCCAGGAAGGAGAACATGATTGGGCTCAAGGGCCACAGGACGGCGGGTGGTATTCGCGTCTCTGCCTACAACGCAGTGTCGGTTCAGGACATCGAGGTGCTCGTGTCCTTCATGGAGCAATTCGCGAAGTCCCACGGTTGATCACCCGGAGTCTCCCACATGAAACCTCTCCTCCTCGTTGCCGCTCTCTTCGCCGCGCCCGTGTTCGCCGCCGAGCTCGAAGGCGTGAAGGTGCCCGACACCGTCACCGTCGGCGACAAGACCCTCAAGCTCAACGGCCAGGGCCTGCGCATGAAGTTCGTCTTCAAGGTGTACGTGGCCACGCTCTACCTCGAGCAGCCCTCCAGCAACTCTGCCGACATCATCAAGACCGACCAGGCGCGTCGGGTGGAGATGGCGATGCTGCGCGATCTCGACAAGAAGCAGATCAACGACGCCATCAAGGAAGGCTTCGAGAAGAACTCCGGGCCCAGCATGCCCGCCCTGCAGGAGCGCCTGAACAAGTTCACCGAGAAGGTCACCGACGTGAAGAAGGGCGCCACCCTGATCATTCAGTACGTGCCGGGCAAGGGCACCAGCATCGAGGGCGGCAAGGACTCCTACGTCGCCGAGGGCAAGGACTTCGCCGACGCGCTCTTCTCCGTCTGGCTGGGGGCCAAGCCCGTCGACGACGGGCTGAAGAAGGGGATGCTCGGGGGCAAGTGAAGGTAAGGAGCTCTTGAGCTGCGCTGGGCTACGGAAGTCACTGAAAAGAGAGCGGAAAACGCCGACGAGTTGATTTTGGTCAAACAGCCAAGCTAATTTGGTCGAATGGCCAAGACCGAGCTGGCAACGCGTCGCCCTGCGGCTGCGCCAGCGCCTGCGGATACGGATGAGAAGGTGCTCCTCGCCGCGGGGAAGTTGTTCCGCGAGAAGGGCTTCGCGGCGACCACGGTGCGGGAGATCGCGGCGGCGGCGCAGATGCTGCCGGGCAGCCTGCACTACCGCTACGCCAGCAAGGACGACATCCTGGTGGCGTTGATGAGGCGCGGGGTCGAGCGCGCCATCCGCGCCGTGGAGCTGGCGACCGCGGGCGAGCCCAGCGCGATCGAGCGGCTGCGCCTGGGCTTGCGCGCGCACCTCGAGCTGCTCTGCAACGGCGACGACTCGCTCTACGTGTTGCTGTTCGACTGGCGCTCGCTCACCTCGGGCGCGCTCTCGGGCGTGATCCGCGAGCGGGAGCGGCTCGAGGCGTTCTGGGAAGGCCTGTTGGTCGAGGCGCACGGCTCGGGCGTCGCACGGCCGCTGCTCGACATCGAGCTGGTGCGGCACTTCGGCTTCGGCGCGATCAACTGGGTGGCCACCTGGTACCGCGAAGGCGACGGCCGCACCCCCGCGCAGATCGCGGACGCCTTCTGGAGCTTCCTCGCGTTCGGCCTGCTCCACGAGAGCGCGCGGCCGCCCGATCTCGACACCCACTTCGCCGCGCTCCTCGCCGCGAGCTTCAAGAAGGGCAGCTGAAACATGAGCACCATGACCACCATCGGTAACCTGCTGCACACCGTTCCCCTCGTGCGCGACGCCAGCGCCAGCGGGAACCTGTCGGTCCTCAAGTCGCTGCTCGGCCCCGCGTGGCGCGGAATGATTCAGCAGCTGGGGAAGTCAGGCACCAACACCGCGATGCCGGTGAACTACGCGGTGCACTTCGACTGGCAGTACCTGCGCGATCGCCCCGCGCTCGCCCGGCTCTACGAGGCCGCCAAGGACTCGCAGTGGCACCCGCAGAAGGATCTCGACTGGAATCAGACCGTCGATCCGCTCTCCGATGAGGTCCCGCTGCTGCCGTGGGATTTCCTGCCGGTGTACGGGCTCAAGCAGTTCACCTCGGCCAGCCCAAAGGAGCGCGCCGAGCAGCGCCGCGGGATCGCCTCGTGGCTGCTCTCGCAGTTCCTTCACGGGGAGCAGGGCGCCCTCTTCGCCGCCTGCCAGGTGACCGAGGCGGTGCCCTGGCTCGACGGCAAGCTCTACGGGAGCACCCAGGTCGTCGACGAAGGCCGCCATGTCGAGGTGTTCCACAGCTACCTGACCACCAAGCTCGAGAAGAAATACGAGGTGAACGACAACCTCTACGTCGTGATCGACGCGCTGATGAGCGACTCGCGCTGGGACATGAAGTTCCTCGGCATGCAGATCATGATCGAGGGGCTGGCGCTGGGCGCGTTCGGGATGATCCAGCAGAAGACGCGCGAGCCGCTGCTCAAGAAGATGCTCACGTATGTGATCACCGATGAGGCGCGGCACGTGCACTACGGCGTGCTGGCCCTGCAGGAGTTCCTCAAGCAGCTGACCGAGAAGGAACGCCGCGAGCGCGAAGACTGGGCGTTCGAGGTGTCACTGTTCTTGCGCAACCGCTTCTTCGCGCACGAGTTCTTCGACGAGTACTACGCGCACGCGATGACCCGCGCGCAGTGGGAGCAGTTGGTGCTGCAGTCGGAGATGATGAAGATGTTCCGCAAGACGATGTTCAAGCGGGTGATCCCGAACTTGAAGCGCATCGGGCTGCTGAGCGATCGCATTCGGCCGAAGTATGCCGAGCTGGGGTTGCTCGATTTCGAGCACGGGAAGGCGGCCCCGGAGTTGACCGCCCTGGATCTCGTCGAAGATCGGGACTGAGGATCTACCCCTCTCCCCGACCCTCTCCCCCGCGGGGGAGAGGGAGGTCATTTCTTCAGGTACTTCTCCACGCCCTTCGCCACGGCCACCAGGTTCGGCTTGATCGCAGCCACCAGGAACGCCTCGATCGCCGGCCCCACCGTGCCGGCGAGAATGCGCGGTACGCCCTTCACCTTCGCGGCGTCGACCTTCAGCTCACCCTTGATGGTGAGCGTGGTCACCCCCGGGGTCCGCTCCACGAAGGTGTTGTGCCCGCGCGCGTCGACCGCGTCCTTGAACGAGGGCACCACCGTCTGCCACTGGCAGGTGAAGTCCGCCGCGTTCCAGGTGGCGAGGTCGTCCCACTGCAGGAGCTCTTCCGAGAGGAACTTCCGCACCACGGAGGGGATCTCGCCGCCGCCCTTCCACAGGTTGACGAACTTGACGATCGAGCCCTCGTCGACGCGCGAGGTGACCGTGATCGATCGCACGTTGGCCAGGTAGGGCACCAGCTCGGGCAACTTGTCGCGGTAGGTGGCGAAGACGAGGTCGCGGGGGAAGGCGATGTCTGCAGTGGTCTCGATTTTCATTTGGCAGTGCTCGGCAGGTGAGCGCCCACGTCGGGCGGCGTGAAGGAGAAGGTGGGCCACAGGCCCGGCGACAAGAACGACTGCGTCAGCTCGCTCGAGGGCGCGAAGGCGGGGAAGGTCGGATCGCGCTTGCAGGGACCCGCGACGGTCTTCTCCACGATCATCGACGAGTACTGATCGAGCGAGTCCTCGCGGGTGTTGCCGTTGAGCACCACCTCGAAGCCCATCTGATCAGCGAAGGCCTTGAGGCCCGGGATCTTCGACTGCAGGGGCGCGTAGCTCTCGGGCGCCACCCCGTTCTCGCTCACCACGAACGGCCCCTCGGGCGTCACCACGCACAACGACATGTTTCCGCGCGTGTGGCCCCGGGTGTCGAGGATCGCCAGGCCCTGGCCGAGCTGCACGTCTCCGTCCAGCAGCACCACCCTCGACTCGGGAATGTCGCAGCCGTGCGGCACGTACCAGACCTGGTTCATCGGGTGCAGGTCCTTCACCTCGTCCCACTCCGCGCGCATCACCAGCAGCCTGGCGTTGGGGAAGAAGGGCGACTCACCCAGCCACTTCCGCAGCTCCTGCACGTGCAGGTGATCGAACGCGAGGTAGTCGACGTCGGCCGGCTTGAGCCCTGCGCGCGCCAGGTGCTGCTCGGCCGTGCCGAAGTAACTCGGGATCACCTTGCGCGAGAGGAACTCACCGAACGTCGCCGAGAGGTCCGCGTAGAACGTCGCCGCGCGCCCACCATCGACGTCGGTGGGGTTGAAGAGCAGCGTCTTCCGGCGCCCCTCGTGCTGGAACTGAATGATCTGCATCCGGTTCGTCATCATCACGAACGGCGCAGGCGAGAGCCCACCGCCGTTGAACGCGTAGCGGGTGGGGTAGGGGAAGGTGACGAGCTTGTGGGTGGTGCAGGAGAGCACCGGGCCGCCGTCGATCAGTTGCTCGCGGGTCGCCAGGGCGGCGCGACGCAGCTTGCGAAGGCGCTCGGCCGCGCCGGACTCAGTCCAGGCTTCGCGGAGCCCACCAGGTAATGGTTGGAATTGATCAGGCATGGTCAGCCCTCTCCGGGGAGACAGAAATCAATCTTCGTCGTCTGCCGCAGGGCGCCGCTTCTTCCGCGCGTTCGCGTCTTCGTCGTCGTCATCGAGCGTCGGCTTCTTCCTTCCCGCGGGCCGCTTCGGGGCGTCTTCGTCTTCGTCGTCCTCGTCCTCGTCCTCCGCGTCGTCGCCCTTCGCCTTCCGCTTCTTCTGGGCCTTCTCGAGCTCTTCTTCTTCCTCCTCTTCTTCCGCGGTCAGCTCGCGGGCCGGCGTGGCGATCGCCATGGTGAAGCCCGGGAAGATCGCCCAGCCGCCCCCGCCTGACGCGCTCACGGAGGCGTCGGTGGTGGACCTCGACTGCCCGATTCCTGGCGTCACCGCGAAGGCGACCTCAGGCCGCAGGTGCAGCCAACCCAGCTTGATGTCGATGCCCACCGCCGCGCTGATCTGATGCCCGGTGGTCGATTGGACGAACTCGGATTTGTCGGTGAGCGAGGTGTTTTCCGTCGAGTTGTAATTGCGGTTGAAGATGAAGTCGTAGCCGACGCCCGCATAGAAGCCGCTGCGGTGCGAGAAGAGGAACTTGAGCCCGCCGAGGAAGGTGAAGCTCGTCTGGGTGCGGTTCGGCCCCGGCACCACGATCCCGTCGGCGCCTGCGGTGTCGGTGGCCGCACCCAGGGACGCGTAGCCGAACGCCACCTGCGGCATCAGCGCCACCCAGGCCACCTTCGACTTGTTGAGCGTCAGCTTCAGGCCCGGCTGCAGGCCCGCCGAGCTCGCGTGCACGTTGAGCGCGACGTGGTCGCTGAAGCCCGTGTTCAGGTTCGCCTCGAACGCCGGAATGGTGAAGCCCGCGGTCCGCTCGTTGGTCTTGATCGGATCGTTGACGGCGTCGCGTCCGTCGAACTGGGGGTTGGTCTGGGAGGCGTAGATGAAGCCGGTGTAGACGCCGACCTCGGTGGCGCCGCGACCCACCGGCGCCGCCAGCTGCCCAATCGTCATCGAGCGCGGAACGATGCAGCCCGAGGCCAGCGCGAGGACACAGCACAAGCAGGTTCGCATGACGGCCATGCTACAAGCTCGCGCGCCAATGACACGGAGAACTGGAGATCCCCTCGACCCCGTCGTCGCCAACGACGAGCAGCGGCTCGAGGCCTCGCTCCGCCCGCAAACCTTCGAAGACTACGTGGGCCAAGCGCGGGTGGTGGACAAGCTGAAGGTCTACGTGAAGGCCGCCCAGGCGCGCGGCGAGTCGCTCGATCACTGTCTGTTCTCCGGCCCGCCGGGCCTGGGCAAGACCTCGCTGGCGCACATCATCAGCAGCGAGCTGGGCACCACCATGCACGTCACCTCGGGCCCTGCGCTCGAGAAGAAGGGCGATCTCGCCGGCCTGCTCACCAACCTCGGCCCCCGGGACGTGCTCTTCATCGACGAGATCCACCGGCTGTCCGCCACCATCGAGGAATACCTCTACCCGGCGATGGAAGACTTCCGGCTCGACATCACCATCGACTCCGGCCCCGCGGCGCGCGCGATGAAGATCGATCTCCCGCCCTTCACCCTGATCGGCGCCACCACCCGCACCGGTCTGCTCACCTCGCCGCTGCGCGATCGCTTTCAGATCCAGGAGCGGCTCGAGTTCTATTCGCCGGGCGACCTGCAGAAGATCCTCACCCGGTCCGCGCGCATCCTCGGCGTGAAGCTCGAGCGGGAAGGCTCGGAGGAGATCGCCTCGCGCGCGCGCGGCACCCCCCGCATCGCCAACCGCCTCCTGCGCCGGCTGCGCGACTTCGCCGAGGTCGAAGGGGAAGGCGTCGTCACCAAGGCGCTGGCGGACAGCGCTCTGCGCCGGCTCGACATCGACGCCAGCGGCCTCGATCAGATGGATCGGCGCATTCTGCTGACGGTGATCGAGAAGTTCGGCGGCGGGCCCGTGGGGGTGGAGACGATCGCCGCCGCGGTGGGCGAAGAGCGCGACACCATCGAAGACGTCTACGAGCCCTATTTGCTCCAGGAGGGCTTCATCCACCGAACCCCCCGTGGGCGGATGGCCACCCTCCATGCGTATGAGTACTTCGGCAAGGTCGCTCCACGCCGCGACAGCCAGGGCGACCTTTTCTGAAACTGCGACACCAAAGTCGCGCCCTCTAACCTGCCAGAAACGCGGCAGCTCTGTCGTGACCACCAAAAAATGGAGTGGTGCGCGGATGCTCCAGCGTGTGATTCCGGGCACTTTTTGCTTCCGAACCACCAGTTTCGTGGCATATGCGTTGCTCAACGCGCCGCATCACGCCGGCTCCAACCGGCCCACAAAAGGGCGCGTAACGACATGGCCGGCTCTTTCGAGCAGCGAACACTTCAGCGGGCGGTACTGGTCGAAGGGGTTGGGCTCCACTCGGGAGCGAAGGTTTCGCTGCGTCTGCTGCCGGCACCTGTCAACCACGGCCTCGTCTTCGCGCGCATCGATCTGGCGGGGCGTCCGACCGTGCGGGTGTGCTCCGAGTTCGTGACCGACACCTCGTTGGCCACCACCCTGGGCGAGGGCAAGGCGAAGGTCGCCACCGTCGAGCACCTGCTGGCGGCGCTCTCGGGCCTGGGCATCGACAACCTCCGCATCGAGATCGACGGCCCCGAAGTCCCCATCATGGACGGCAGCGCCGCGCCCTTCGCGCTGCGGATCTCGGAAGTCGGCATTCGCCACCAGGGCGAGCCCAAGCGCTTCCTGGTGATCAAGAAGACGGTGACGGTGACGGACGGCGACAAGTTCGCCACCTTCTCCCCCGCGCGCCGCTTCCGCATCGACTGCACCATCGACTTCAAGCACCCGCTGATCAGCGATCAGCAGTTCACCCTCGAGTTCAGCGATCGCTCGTTCATCCGCGAAGTGGCGCGCGCCCGCACCTTCGGGTTCCTGCGCGACGTCGACAAGCTGCGCGCCCTGGGCCTGGCCCGCGGCGGCTCGCTGGAGAACGCGGTGGTGGTCGACGACTTCTCCATCTTGAACCCGGAGGGGCTGCGTTTCCCCGACGAGTTCGTTCGCCACAAGCTGCTCGACGCGCTGGGTGACGTGGCGCTGCTCGGCAACCCGGTGATCGGCGCGCTGACGGTCTACAAGACGGGCCACGCGCTCAACCAGAAGTTGGTGGCGAAGGTGCTGTCCGATCCCGCGAACTTCGAGGTCGTGCCCGCGCGCTCCGGCGACATGGTCTCGCACGAGCTGGAGCACGAAGATCTCGCGCCCGTGCTGGCGCCTTCCGCGGCGTGAGGCTCACGGCCTGAAGCTGCTGTAGGTTGGCAGTCAGGTGGCATCTCTCTTCCCACGGGTGGTCTGCGCCTGGCTGCTGCTCGCGGCAGGGTGCAACTGCCGGGAGCGCGGCCTCGAGCCGGTGCCCACCTTCATCCGGGTCACCCCCACGCAGATCGACTTCGGGCGGCTGGTGGTGGGGCAGGTGGCGTCGGACTTCGTCGAGGTGATCAACTCGGGCAAGGCGCCGATCGAAGGCACCTGGTCGCTGCGGGGCGAGGCCTTCCTGAGCGACGACGCCAACCCTTCCCGCGCCTCCGTCGGCTCCACGGTGATGGCGATTCGGTGCGCTCCGCAGGCGGCGGGGATCTTCGACGGGGCGCTGGTGATCACGCTCGCGGGCTTCGAGCCGATCGTGGTGCCGCTCGCGTGCGAGGGCGTGCCGGTGCCCGAGTGCCTTCCTTCAGGGCCGTGCCGCCGCTCCTCCTGGGACGTCGCGGCCGGGCGCTGCGTGGAGCAGGACGAGGAGAACGGCGTCAGCTGCCAGTCCACCGACGGCTGCCTGCTCGGCCCGGTGTGCCGGTCGGGACGATGTGAAGGTACGCCGCGTGATTGCTCCGACGGAGATCCCTGCACGGCCGACACCTGCCACCCCACGCGCGGCTGCGAGCACCAGGGCCCCATCGCCTGTCCGGGCGAGGGCGTGTGCCGGGTGGGCCGCTGCAACCCCGGTGTGGGGTGCGAGCTCGTCGACGCCGAAGACGGCGTGCCCTGCGGCCAGCTGCGCACCTGCCTCAGCGCGGACGTGTGCATCGCAGGCAGCTGCGTCACCCGCGATCCCCCCGACGGCTTCCAGTGCAAGCCCGACGCGCCCTGCGCGACGGCGGGCTACTGCGTGAACGACGTCTGCCAGCCCACCCAGGTCACCCCGCTCGAGCCCAGCTGGACGCTCGCGGTGCCTCAGCCCGACGCGGGCCTTCCGGAGGCCTGGAGCGATCTGTTCGCCGATCGTTCCGGCGCGCTCACCGTCTCGAGCTACTTCATGTCGCCGCCCCGGCTGCGCGCGAACGCGGCCGCGCCGAACACGCTCACCCAATCGGCGCGGCGGTGCATCGACTGGCTGGGCTGGGTGGTGTGCGGCGATCTCCCCGCGACCCAGAGCGCGCCGGTGAGCGCGGTCGACAGCGCGACCGGGCAGATCGTCTGGTCGTATGCGGACGCCGCCGCCGTGATCCCTCAGTTCGTCGGCTCCGGCGTGCAGTTCTTCACGGCCAGGCTCGCGGTGCTCAGCGAGAGCGAGCTCTTGGTGCTCTACGAATCGCGCACCCTCACGCCCGAGGGCGTCGATCCCCGGTGCCGCACCTTCGGCCTGGTGGTCGTCGATCGCCAGGGACAGGGCCTGCGCAGCCTGTTCATCAACGATCCGATCTTCTCGGTGTGCGATCACCCGCACAGCTACGGGGTGGCGGTGGACGCGCAGTCCAACATCTACCTCGCCTTCACGCCCAGCGGCGGCGACAACCCGGCGACCAGCCTCACCGACACCGTGATCTTCAGCTTCACGCCCTCGCTGCAGCTGCGCTGGCGTCGGTTCGCGCCCGGGCTGCAGGGTGGGGAACTCTCCGTGGGCGATGGGCTGCTCTTTCAGGAGCGCAGCCCGGAAGTGCGTCAGGCGCAGACCGGAGACGTGGTGGCCCAGCTGCCGCAGCCCTTCGGCCTGGGGGTGATCGGCGGCGGGCTCGCGCTCCCCGCCCAGCCCGGGGCGCAGCTGCTGGGCACGCTGTCCACCACCACCCACCAGCCGCGCTGGCAGCGCCGCCTGCTGGGGACACCGGGAAGGAGCCCCTTGAGCCTCGCGACCTGGGCCTCGCCCTGGGGGCCGCGCGAGGTGGCGCTCGCCTTTACCCTCGACGGCACCCAGGTCTGGCTGGAGGCCACCGAGCTGCTGACCGGCGCGGAGGCCTTCTCCTGCCCCCTGGCGCTCCCGGAGCTGCCGGCCATGACCGCGGTCACCCCCGGCGGGCTGGCGGTGATGGTGGGGACCGAGCCGGTGAGCCCGAGCTGGCCCGTGTGCGAGGACTGCGACCCGAAGTTCGCCCGCACCCGCAGCCGCTTCGCCTCGTTTCCGCTGCCCGCGCTCGCGCCCTCCGCGGCGCCGTGGCCTGGCGCCTGGGGGAATGAAGGGCACTCCCATCACGAAGGCCGCTGATTCTCTCGTGGCTGTTCTATTCTCGAAGGCGAGCACCGTGGCTCTTTCCCGTGGAGTCCACTGATCCGTCCGGCCTGGTCGCTCACCTTCGCCGCGCTGGCTACGACGCGACCTGCGGGTCTTCGACGCTGGTCGCCATCGACGCTTCCGCTTCGCAAGCCACCCGCGCCATGCAGGGCGTCGTCTATCTGCCCGTCTACGCCGAGCTGCCGGC
The DNA here is from genome assembly GCA_009885595.1 of Myxococcales bacterium. GTDB lineage: Bacteria > Myxococcota > Myxococcia > Myxococcales > Myxococcaceae > Archangium_A. The sequence goes on from VFKJ01000517.1 coordinate 32,130, forward strand.
GGAGAAGCTCGACCAGTTGGCCCGGCTCGTGGAAGCACACGCCAGGCCGACCCAGGAGCGTGTGGGTTTCCAAGCGGCATGAACCTGCACTCGTGCGCCAACTCCACGGGGGCCTCACCGATTGCCACGGGCATGCGGAGGGGCCAGCCGACACGTGTTGTTCGACCTCGACCAGACCTCACTGGGGGCCTCGCTCAAGCTCGTCGCCGACCACGACCACCACGCCGTCGTTGCTCCAAGTGCAACCTGCCGTCTCGAGGATTACGAAGGCGCATTGGCTGCGACTCGCCCCAACTGGAGGAAGACCGATGTCACCCGCTTTCCGCCGCTACCTTGACCAGTTGAACGAGCTTCGCTGCCTGCGCGAGTCTCATGAGGACACCCCGGAGCTCCTCGATATCGCAGAGCAGCCGATTCTCGACGAGATGGAGCGGATCGGGGCTGAGCTGAGCGAGGCCGAGCGCGTGGAACTCCGAAGCGAGAGCTGGCGTGCCTGGCCCCACGATTTCGCGCTCCGAATGGTCGCTCTCCGCGACGTGGCTGTGTGGAAGCGGAAGGGCGCCCCAGCGCGCGAGACCAAGGCGGCCTGATGTACTTGACTGCTCAGCGTGTTCGAAGTGCCGGCGGAAACCGCCAAGGCGTGAACGTCTTCCTGTACTCGCATCAGGCGATGCCCGCTGCCGCCCTGGCGCGGATGCCAATCCAGATGATCGCGGATCAGAACCCGGGCGAGCTGGCACTCGAAGTCATCGCCCTACCGCCCGGCACAAACGAGGTCACCAGCTACCTGGACGTGGTCGCCCCCGATGACGCCTTGGGGAAGAACCTGGCGAGGGCCCTCGACTCCGCGGCGACGCACTTTCCCAACGCCAGTGTCTTTCCCCTCGCGTGGGAACACGGCGAACTGCGGCTTCGGTATCACGTGAACCCGGCGCTTCACCCAGATGCGGAGAGCGAGTTCCGGCGGCTGAAGGACAAGCTTCGACTGGTTCTGGGGAGCGGTCTGACTGGCGGAGGTCCCACCAGGCCCGCCGGTGGCCGCGCTCCCAATCCCCTCCGCATTGTCACCGAACGAGATGACGAAGGTCGTCGCTACCGGCTGGAGACCGAGAGCCTCCGGCTTCTCCGATCGCTGCGGCCCGACCTGTCGTTTCCCGCCAGTCTCGGCGTGTCGACGGAGAATGAAGGCCTTCTCAGGAGGCTCTACGGCTCCTCAGAAACCTATGGTCAGTATGCGATCGCGCTGACCGGGCTGGCGGTCGAGCAGTTGAAAGCGCTCGCTGGGGTGATCGTCATTGATGAGCATGGGCAGTCGGTCTGGACCACGGAAACCGGCTGACGGCTCTCGATGCTTAGCGCCTGGAGTCTGCATTCCCTGACGGCAAGGCGCCTGTGCGCGATCACGGCGTTTGAGCATGAGGCCGGCGACTCCAAAGAGCACGGAGAACAGATCGCCGCCGGAAGAGCACCCGCACCCGCGCGGCGCCTCGACCATCGGTGGCGCTGCCGCGACGGGCACCACGAAAGCGCGCGGCGCGGAATAGCCGCTGGAGAGCGGAGTGGTGTCGAGCGCCTCCACGCGCCAAAGGTAATTCCCGGGCGCGAGCGCCTCGGTCCCAGCGAGGCTCAGCGAGGTGCCGGCCGAAGGCAGGGCGCGAGGGGTCTCTCCTTCGGGCGTCAGCTCGAGCCGGTAGCTGACCGCATCGCCATCCAGATCCTCGGAGGCCCGCCAGGAGAATGACACTTCGCCGCCGGGGACTGGCTCGCCATCACCTGGGGAGACCAGAACGGGTACTTCGGGCGCGTCGTTCACCGCCGTCACGGTGATGGAGACCGTCGCGGGCGTCGAGTCGAGTGCACTGTCGCTCGCCTTGAAGGTGAAGCTGTCGGGGCCATGAAAGTCGGCGCTCGGCGTGTACGTGACGCTGGTCGCGCTGGCCGTCAGCACGCCGTGAGCCGGCTGCGACACGATGACGTAGCTGAGCGGGTCGCCGTCGACGTCGCTGCCCTCGAGGATGATGGCGGTGGAGGTGTCCTCGGGCGTCGTGACGGAAGTGGGCGTCGCGACCGGCCGCTCATTGAAGGTGGCGACCCTGCCGAAGACGCGACTGCCCGTGAAGCCGCGCCAGGCGTCGCCCCTCGAGTAGACCAGGAGGAGCTGCCCATCGCCGCGCGGAGCGATTGCGGGGCTGAATTCCACGGCGGCAGCCGCTGAGATGTCGATGCCAGACGCATCTTGAACCACGCCTCCCGCGCTCACCTGCGCGCCGAGGAGATCGAAGCTGGTGCCGCTTCGCCGACCACTCCAGACCGCGAGGAAGTGGGTGCCATTCCAGGCCACGGCCGGCCTGGGGAACGCGACTGTTCCGCTCGAGACGTCGATTCCGGCGGGCTCCTGAACGGTCCCCGTGGAGCTGACGGTCGCGCCGAAGATGCGCCATGTGCCACCGCGCGGATCACCCCAGACCACGAGGTAGTTGCCTCCGCCCCAAGCCACGGCTGGGGAGGTCTGACTGTCGGGCGCAGTCGAGATGGCGATGCCCGAGGGATCCTGCACCACACCGGTGGTGCTCACTCGCGTGCCGTAGATGTCGAGGTTGTCAGTGGCCGCACGCGCGTCCTGCCAGACGACGAAGTAGTCGGTTCCGTTCCAGACCACTGCCGGGGCCGACTGGTCGCCCTGCGCAGTGGAGACGAGGATGCCCAGCGGGTCCTGCACCGTCCCGCCGGCACTCACCCTCGCGCCGTAGATGTCATCGGTGCCGGTGCGCCGGTCGGCCCAGACCACGAGGGAGCTGGTTCCATCCCAGGCGACCGCCGGGAGGTGCTGGTTGCCGGGCATGGTCGAGATGGGGATCCCTGAGGGGTCTTGCACCACGCCGGAGGCGCTGACCCGCGTCCCGTAGATGTCGAAGTTGGTGCTCCCGTTGCGCCCGTCCGTCCAGACGACGAGGTAGTTGGTTCCGTCCCAGGCGACCGCCGGCTCGTATCCCAGCGTCGCGGAGATCGCGATGCTCGAAGGACTGCTCACCACGCCCCCTGCGCTCACGATCGTCCCGTACACCTCTCCACCTGGGCCGCGACCGTCGACCCACACCACGAGGTAGCTGGTTCCGTCTGAGGCCACGGCTGCAGAGTTTTGATAGTTCGCCGCCGTCGAGATGGTGATGCCGGATGGATCCTGAACGGTGCCCGTCGGGCTCACCCTCGAACCGCGGATATCATCCAAGCTGCGGCCTGGGCCTGGGCCCGCCCAGGCGACGAGGTAGTGGGCCCCGCCCCACGCAACTGCCGCGCTGGACCAGGACAGAGAATTGGATCCTGTCGAGATGGCGATGCCCGAGGGATCCTGCACCGTGCCCGCGGCGCTGACCCGCGCCCCGTAGATGTCGTTGGTACCGCTGCGATTGTCCTGCCAGACGACGAAGGAGTCGGTTCCGTCCGAGGCGACTGCCGGTGCATATTGCCGCCCGACCGCCGTGGAGATGGGGATACCCAACGGGTCCAGCACTGCGCATGCAGCGGTCACTCTGGTGCCGTAGATGTCGTCGGTCCGTCCGTCGTACCAGACGACGAGGTACTGGACTCCGTCCCAGGCCAGTGCCGGGCTACCCTTCTGGCTCGCCCATGGGAACGGTCCGTCTGCGATCGTGATGTTGGGCGTATCGAGGACCGTCCCCATCGGGCTGACTCGCGCGCCTGAGATCGCCCCAGCAGCATCCGTCCACACCACGAGAGAGTTGGTTCCGTCCCAAGCCACTGCCGGTTTGCCAGCG